>CAUHBW010000107.1 GCA_959604115.1 uncultured Bilophila sp.
GGGAAGGGGGGAGAACCCTTTCCAAACAAAGGTTTCTCCCCCCTTCCCGGTTTTCCCAGTGCGACTCGCGCCTCTTCCCTCCTCTTTCCAAGACGTTCGACCTTCTCGAATCCCTCTTGTCGGGGTTCCCCGCAGACGAAAAACGTCCTCCGAACAAAGCTGTTCGGAGGACGTTTTTTTGATGGTCCACCGCCTCTGCAAGATGAAATCCACAAAGGCAAGATGGAAATGCGAGAAGGAGAGAAATCTATCCCAGAAAAATGGACGAAGAGTTCCCACTGTCATAATCAGGGAGCAGGACATCCTTTTCACGCCTTCCACACTAGCGGATCAAAAAAACGATCCGGCTATACAGGGTACGGCAACATCCCTTCGGCTCCAACAACACCATGACACGCGGTTCCCGCACTGTCCCTTGCCATTCCGGGAACCGCGAACAGGGATTCGATAAGGTCGAACGTCTTTGGAAAAGAGGGGCGGGGTTTGGGGAGGGGGAGGAAAATCTTTCTGGAGAAAGGTTTTCCTCCCCCTCCCCAATCTTCATGCCCATCTCTATCATGGATTTCACGCACATGGCGCGTGTACGATGGACGGAAAGGAGACTCCCCATGTCCGTGACATCCGTAATCCGCGAACAGGCCGCCCTGCTCTGGCGGTTCCTAGGCTTTTTCCAGAAACCCTACCTGCGGGCCCTGCACGCGATCATCGCCGTGCTGGTCATCCTGCAAATCCTGAGCAGCTTCGCCATGCACATGCTGCCGTCCGGGCAGATCAACCCGGCGATCAGCAGCTGGCTGGCGACATGGTACCATATTCTGGCGGGCCTCGCGACGGTGATCGCGGGCCTGCTGCTGGCGGCGTACAGCCTCACGAAACGCGGCCTCCGCTACTTCTTCCCCTACCTCTGGGGCGATACCGAACAACTCGGGAAGGACATCCGGGCCAGCCTGCACTTCAAGATGGTACCGCCGAGGCCCAAGGGACTGGCGACCGCGGTACAAGGGCTCGGACTCGGCGCGCTGCTGCTCGCCGTACTCTCCGGACTGATCTGGTATCTGCTCTGGGTCAACGGCTCCCCGTTCGCGGAACTGGCCCGCAAGACGCACGAAAACCTGACCCTGCTCATTGAGCTGTACCTGCTCGGGCACGGCGGTATGGCCCTGCTCCACTTCTTCGTGTGGCAGCGCAAAAGCGGCAGGGAAGCGAAGACTCAGGAAAGATCGGACTCCTGACCGTACCGCTTGAGCTTGGTGTGCAGAGTCTTGCGGGAAATGCCGAGCCGCTTCGCCGCCTCGCTCTTGTTGTCGCCCACGCTGTCCAGCATGCGCAGGATGGCTTCGCGCTCCACCTCTTCCAGCGTCGCGCCTTCCGGCAAAACCGCCGGGGGCGACGCCTCCTCCCGCTCGTAGGCCTGCGTCACGGCAAGCGGCAGCTCGCGTTCGGAAATGGTGCTCCCGAACAAAAGCACCACCGCGCGCTCGACGGCGTTTTCCAGCTCGCGGACGTTGCCGGGCCACGGATACTTGACCAGCATGTCCATCGCCTTGGGCGTGAACCCCTTGACGTCCTTGCGGTTCCGTTCGCCGAACACCTTGAGGAAATGCTCCGCCAACAGAGGAATGTCCTCCCGCCGTTCCTGAAGCGAAGGCACCTGAATGCTCACCACGTTGAGACGGTAATACAAATCCTCCCGGAAGCGTCCGGCGGCGACTTCGTCCAGCAGGTTGCGGTTCGTCGCCGCCACGATGCGGACGTCGACCTTGAGGGTCGCGTCGCCGCCCACGCGCTGGATTTCACGCTGCTGGATGGCGCGGAGCAGCTTCACCTGCATGAGCAGGGAAATTTCCCCGATTTCGTCGAGGAACAGCGTGCCGCCGTCGGCTTGCAGGAAGCGTCCGTCCCGACGTTTGTCCGCACCCGTGAACGCGCCTTTCTCATGGCCGAACAGTTCGGACTCCAGCAGGCTCTCGGTCAGGGCCGCGCAGTTCACCGCCACCCACGGCCCGTCCTTCCGACGGCTCTGGTTGTGGATGGCGCGGGCCACCAGCTCCTTGCCCGTACCGGATTTGCCGGTGATGAGCACCGTGGCCTCGGAAGGCGCGACCGTGTGGATCATCTCCAGCATGCGCCGGATCGCCGGGCTGTTCCCCACGATGCCCTCCACGGGCAGGGGCGCGCGGGCATCGGGCGAGGCGGCCTCCCCGCGCTCCAGCGTCTTGAACAGCGTTTCCTTGAGCAGATCGAAGTCGAGCGGCTTGATCAGATAGTCTACCGCGCCGGACTTCATGGCCTCCACTGCGGACTCCACGGCGGAATAGGCCGTCATGAGCACCACCGGCACGGCGGGATTGTACTTGCGGATTTCCTTCAGCGCGGTGATGCCGTCCATGTCCGGCATGCGGATGTCCATGAGCACCATGTCGAAGGGGCGTTCGCGCACGCGCTCCACCGCCTCCTTCCCGTCGGGAGCGGACGTCACCGCCAGCCCCCACCGGGAAAGCAGGGCTTCGAGCATGCCGCGATGCCCCGGATCGTCGTCAACAACCAGAACCGTATGTCGTTCTTTCTCCGCCATAATGCTCCTCAACTCCTCAGGACGCCTGATGCGTCTCCTCGTCCACGCCGCCGAAGGGGAACCGCATCAGGAAAGTGGTCCCCGCTCCGGGCGTGCTCGCGACTTCGATGGTCCCGTCGTGGGCCTCCACGATCTTGTGGACGATGGAAAGCCCCAGTCCGGTGCCGCTGGCCTTGGTGGTGAAATAGGGGCTGAAAATGTCCGCCAGACGTTCGGGCACGATGCCGCATCCGGTGTCCGAGACTTCCAGCACCAGTTCCGGGCCGTCCATCCGGCCCCGCACGGTGAGCATACCGCCATCGGGCATGGCCTGTACAGCGTTGAGAAAGAGGTTGAGCAGCACCTGCGTCATGCGATCCTGATCGAGACGCACGGCGATCGGCGGCTGAGGCAGTTCGGCCCGGAAGGCGATATGCCGGGCCTCCATGTCCTGCCGCACCATGTTCCGCGCCCGGTCCACGAGCTCGCCGAGCAGGGCGTCGGTCAGGTTCAGGACGTCGGGCCGCGCGAAGTCGAGCAGATCCCCCACCACCTTGTCCAGACGCAGCACTTCCTGCGTCATGATGCCCGCCATGCGGCTTTCGTCGCTGTCCTTTGGGCTCGCCTCCATGAAGAACCGGGCCAGCCCCTTGATCGCGCTGAGCGGATTGCGGACTTCATGCGCGATGCCCGCCGCCATGTTGCCGAGCGCCACCAGCCGGTCGCGCCGCCGCAGCTCGCTCTGGAGCCGCCGGATTTCCCCAAGGTCGCGCATGATCAGCGCGGTGCCGATGGCTTCGCCTTCCTCGGTCACGATGCGGGAGGCGCTGATCGCCAGCGGAACCCGGCGCTTTTCCCCGAAGACGCACCACGCTTCCTGTTCCTTGATCGCCTTTCGGCCCGACTGGTTCAATACGCTCCACACGCCGGGCAGCAGTTCGCGCAGCGTTCCGCCTTCGGCCGACTTGCGGGAAAGTCCGGTGATTTCCAGCGCCGCCGGGTTGACGGAGGCGATCCGGCCGTCCGTATCCGTGGAAATGATGCCCACCGGAAGCGTCCGTAGAATTTCGGAGGCAAAGGCCGTCGTTTCCTGCACCACCTTGCGGGAACGCCGGTAACTGTGGATCAGGAACAACGTAAAGCAGCCCACCACGCCCACGAACACCAGAATGGCGAACATGACCGCCGTATGCTTCTCGTCGGCGGCCTGCGCCTCTTCCAGCGGCGTGAGATCGTACTCCACGAAAATCACCAGCGGGGTGCCTTCCGCGATGCTCGTTTCCAGCATGCCGCAGGAGTCGCCGCCCATGCTCCGCATACCGCGCATCCGGTGCCCTCCGTGCCGCCGCAGTTCGCCCTGCGGAACGGAAAACCGCTTATAGACCTGAAACACGGGCGTGCCGTCCGGCAGGGTCGTGGCGTTCCACTTCGCCTGCCTGTCCGGGTCCAGTTCCGCCAGCTTCTCCGGTGAGAGAAAACTCGTGCCGACGAGCGCGGCATTCGCCGCCATGAGCACTGTGCCGTTGCGGTTGGTGATCACCAGCGAAGCGATGTCCGGCTGTTCGCCCACCTTGGCGAGCAGATCGCTCAACACCTCGTCCGACCAGTGGAAGCCCATGCCGGTCCGCAACGCACCTTCCAGCGCGCTGATCAGCGCCGATCCCTTCTCCAGCGTGAGCTGGGCCGTAAAATCGGATTCGCGTTTGGCGTTGTGCAGCCCGAACACCACGATCCCCGCCGAAAACAGCAGAGCGCAGAGCATGACGAGCCACGGAAACAGCGTGAGCCAGCGGGGCATTTTCTTGAGCGACGGTGTGTGCACGAGGGCCTCTCTTGTTGCGGACGCGGGAGCGCGCCGCCGAATGGAATATATAGGGTATAGCAAAAAACGTTCCCGGACACGACCGACCGCTTTCGCCCCTTCCCGCTCTCCATTCCGTCCCTCCGAAGCGTCAAAAGGAGCCGCTCCGACGCCGGGTGTGACGTTTTTACACACCGGGAAGCGCACTGCTGGTTCCATTCTACCCACTTCCCGGAACGGCTCGCGCCGCCCCGGACGTCCTCATTTTCTTTTTCCTTTTATGAAAAAGAGTTACAAAATTCAAAACGCTTTGGCACGCCGCTTGCTATATGCCAAGCAAGCCGATTGGCTTCAACCTTTCAAACAACAAACCCATTCAGGAGTTATACCATGAAGACTCGTGCCCTTATCGCCGCTTTCGCTCTTTCCGCCATCGTCCTCGGCACCGGTTCCGCTTTCGCCTACAACGGCTACGGACACGGCATGCACAACGGCGGGTACATGCACAACGGTTCCGGTTACGGCATGATGGACTCCAGCGCGCTGTCCCCCGAAAAGCAGAGCGCCTACGAAGCCATGATGAAGGAACACTACAACCGCGTTTCCCCGCTGCGCGACAAGCTGAACGCCAAGGACATCGAACTGGACGCGCTCTCCCGCAACCCCAACGCGAAGCCGGAAACCATCTCCAAGCTCGCCGGTGAAGTGGCGGAACTCCGCTCCCAGATCCGCAACGAACGCATCGCCCTCGGCGACAGAATGGAAAAGGAACTCGGCGTGCAGCCCCGCGGCATGATGCGCGGCGGCATGGGCTACCACCACGGCGGCGGACGCGGCCACGGCGGTCACGGCGGCTACGGCAACTGCGGATACTAAACACCGCTCCGGGGGAACGCCTCGTTCCCCCAGCCCTCTCCCCTTCCCAATCCCTGTTTTCAACCCTCACTTTCGCACCATCCCGCCCGCGCCCAACGTCCGACGACGGGGAATAGCCCCGCATCATCCGGACCACGCCTCGCGAGAAACACTACAGGGATTTGATAAGGTCGAAGGTCTTGGGAGGGGAAACCGTGGGGGTGCTCCCCCCTTCTTCGGAAAGGTTTCCCTTCCCCCCCCGGTTGTTTTATCGCTTCGCCAGCAGCAGCCAGACCTTCCCCTGATTGTAGATGGTCATGGCCTGCCGGTGGGCGTCCTCACCCTCGCCGGTGTACATGTCGATGCGCCGCAGCCGGATCGCGCCGCCGGTGTCATGCGCGAACCCGAGCCCGTGCCGCACGTTTCCCTTCCCGCCCGGCAGCGCGTAGGCCACGATGCCGCCGAGCGGCAGCACCTGCGGATCGACCGCCATGCTCACCCACGGCGTCAGCTCGCACCCCGCCGTCCCCTTGGGATGCTCCGAACCGTAGCGGAAAAACACGTACCCCTTCGCCGCGTCCAGAAACGCCCGCCGCTTCGTGGGATGGCTGTCCCACCATTCCCTGATCCCCTTCATCGACGCCTTGTTGCGCGGAAGCTGGCCCGTCCGGATCAGATAGCCCGCCATGCTCTGTCCGGACTGTCCGTTCAGTCCCGCGAACAGCGCCGCCTGTTGCGTCCCGTCGTCGAACGACAGGATGCCCGAACCTTCCAACATCAGATCATACGTCGCCACCGGATGCGGCAGCCACGCCATTTCGAGGTCCCGACCCCGAAGCGCGCCGTCCAGATCGATGTCCGCCCGGCTGAAATACGGCGTCTCCGGCCTGATGACCTGCAAGAAGGCGTCCTCGGGACAGGTATGCGACGGCAGGCACCACGCCAGATCGGGAGCCAGTTCGTCCGGCAGCCGATAGATGGGGTGTTCGTATCCCGGCTTGCGCGTCCGGCTGGCCCGCATGATCGGCGAATAGTAGCCCGTGAACTTCACGCCGGGCTCCACGCTCAGCCACTCGAATTCCCGCGCCAGCAGCTCGGGGTGGGCGTCCAGACGGGGCAGGAGATTCTTCAGCTTCTCCAGCGACGACGCCACATCTCCCCACGTGATCCGAACGCCGCTGTGCTCGGCGGCCCGCTCGTCCGGGCTCCAGCTCTCGGCGTATTCGAGGCTCCGCTCCAGCGCGGGGGCCAGCTCCGTCCACGAGCGCAGCCCCATCGCCGCCTTGTCCAGCCGGACCGCCTGCCCGCGCGCGCCGTCTTCGGAGACGCGACCGAACAGGGACGACGGCGTATTCAACGCCTCCACCGCCGGGTGCGCCGCTTTTCGGACGACGCGGACATCACACGAAGACGTCGGCTCGGAAGGGATGGGAGCGGCCTTGGGCCCGCACGCCGCCAGCAGGAAGACGAGACACGCGACAAGCGTTCTGAGCATGGAACATTCCTCCGCACGCCGCCGGAAGAACCTGCGGCGAGATGATAATAATGAATTTTTCCCTCAGGATACGCTACAGCAAAAGAGAGGCGACACTCCATGAGGGGCGGGCACACCATAGTGCCAACCCTCCGAATACGCAACGCTCAGGATGGCGACGATGGAAACGCTGGTGCAGGCCTTGAAGGCCGTCAACAATGTGATCTGGGGTCCGGGCATGCTGCTCCTGCTCATCGGCACGGGCGTCTACCTGACCGTGGGTCTGCGTTTCTATACGTTCCGCAACATTTTCTCGGCCTTCGCCCTGCTCTGGAAAGGGCGCGCGTCCTCCGAAGGCGACTCGGGCGAACTGACGCCGTTCAACGCCCTGATGACCGCGCTGGCGGGCACCATCGGCACGGGCAGCATCGTGGGCGTGGCGACCGCCATCCTCTCGGGCGGGCCGGGCGCGCTGTTCTGGATGTGGTGCACCGCGATGGTGGGCATGGCGACCAAATTTTCCGAAATCCTGCTCGCCGTCCGCTACCGGGAAGTGACGCCCGCCGGGAATTTCGTGGGCGGGGCCATGTACTTCATCAAGAACGGCCTCGGCGAAAAATGGAAATGGCTGGGCGGCGCGTTCGCGGTCTTCGCGGCCATCACCTGTTTCGGCACCGGCAACGCGGTGCAGACCAACGCCATTTCCGGCGTGCTGCGGGAAACATTCGGCGTGCCCACATGGGCCACGGCCCTGATCCTGTTCCTGCTGATCGGCGCGGTCCTGCTCGGCGGGCTCAGGCGCATCGGCAGCGTCGCCGGAAAGATCGTGCCGTTCATGGCGATCCTGTATACGCTGGCCTCGCTGGTCATCCTCATCCTGAACATCCGGGAAGTTCCCGCCATGTTCCTGCACGTGGTGGAGGAAGCCTTCACGCCCACGGCGGCGCAGGGCGGCTTCGCCGGAGCCACGGCCATGATGGCGGTCCGCTTCGGCATGGCCCGGGGCATCTTCGCCAACGAGGCCGGGCTGGGCAGCGGCCCCATCGCCCACGCCACGGCCACCTCCACGCCCATCCGGCAGGCCACCATCGGCATGCTCGACGTGTTCATCACCACCATGCTGGTATGCAGCATGACCGGATTCGCCATTCTGGTCACGGGCGAATGGACCGCCGCGGGCGCGCAGGGCGCGTCGCTCACCGCGCAGGCCTTCGAAACCGCGCTGCCCGGCGTGGGTTCGGCCATCGTGGCCTTTTCGCTGGTCATGTTCGCGTTCACGACCATCCTCGGCTGGTGCGTCTATGGGGAACGTTCCGCCATCTTTCTGTTCGGCGATCGGATATTGAAGCCCTTCCGCATCCTCTACACCATCGTGGTGCCCATCGGGGCCCTCGCGCAGCTCGACCTCGTGTGGATTCTGGCGGACACCTTCAACGCGCTGATGGCGTTCCCCAACCTCGTCGGCGTCCTGCTCCTGAGCCCCGTCGTGTTCCGAGCCGTGCGGGAGCGGAACGAAGACTGATATTCCGCACACTCCTCCAACATCCGTGACGTCGGAACGGCTTCTCGCGAAACCATCCCGTTCTTTTCCCGTGACCGATTGACGAAGGGGTCGTTTGCGGCTATCCCAAAGGCATTCTTGTCTCTCTAACGGTTGGGGACGCGATGGCCTTTCTCCGGCACGGCATACGGCATCTCTGGACGGGTCTGATCCTGTTGCCGGTGGTCTTGTGCCTGCTGTGGAGCGTCCCCGGCGTCCAGCCGGAACCCGGCGCGCGTCTGTCCCCCGGCTGGGACACGGGCCCCCTGCCGCCGAAACGGCAGCCCGCGCTCACGGAAACGCAGCAAGTCCGGCATTCCTGCGGACTCGAATCCGAAGAGAACATCAGTTCGCCGCCTCCCGCCGCGCTCTCCCCGACGTCCGACCGGGGCGTCTCCCTTTCCTCCTCTCCCCTTCCGCTCCGTTCCTCCCGCATCCGTGATCTGCACCCTCCGGCCTTTGCGCCGCCTTGCGCCGTCTCCTGCCGTCCATCGGCGGGCCGCGCCCTCGCGTGACCCGAAAGCCGCGGCCTCGCCCGGCATCCGTTCCGCACTCCAACAGCAAAGAGGGTCGATCATGACCAACTCGACGGAATCACAATCGGATCGCAAGGAACTCAAAAAAACGATGAGCCCGGCCGAAGTCTGGGCGCTGGCCGTAGGGGCCATCATCGGATGGGGCTGCTTCGTCCTGCCCGGGACCCGTTTCCTGCCCGAAGCCGGCCCGCTCGGAACCTGCATCGCGTTCGCCCTCGGCGGCGGGCTTCTGTGTACGGTGGCGCTCTGTTACAGCATTCTGATCAAGGTCTATCCCGTGGCGGGCGGCTCCTTCACCTACGCCTACGTCGGTTTCGGAACGCGGGCTGGCTTCGTCTGCGGCTGGGCGTTGGTGCTCGGCTATCTGTGCGTCATCGCCGCCAACGGAACGGCCCTTGCCCTCCTGAGCCGCTTCGTCCTGCCCGGCGTCTTTGACGTGGGGTACATGTACTCGGTCGCGGGATGGGACGTCTACGCGGGCGAACTGGCCATGATGTCGGCCTTTTTCCTCTTTTTCGGCTACATGAACTTCCGGGGCATGGACTTCGCCAGCAGCCTCCAGCTGATCCTCGCCTTCGCCCTCGCGGGCGGCGTGCTCGTGCTGGCCGTCGGTTCGGCGACCACGGATACGGCCGGCCTCGACAACCTGCGGCCCCTGTTCGCCGAAGGCCGGACCCCGTGGGCCTGCGTGATCTCCATCGTCGCGATCACCCCGTGGCTGTTCGTGGGCTTCGACACCATCCCGCAGACCGCCGAGGAATTCGACTTCCCGCCCGAAAAGTCCCGCCGCCTGATGATCAACTCCATCGTCTGCGGCGCGACCCTGTACGCGCTGGTGCTCCTTTCGGTCGCCGTCGTCATGCCCTACCCCGATCTGCTCGGCCAGAACCACAGCTGGACCACGGGCGCGGTCGCGAACATGGCCTTCGGCAGGTTCGGCGGCGCGATCCTCGCCGTCCCGGTCATGGCGGGCATCTTCACGGGCATGAACGGCTTCTTCATGGCCACCACGCGCCTGCTGTTCAGCATGGGGCGCGGCAAATTCCTGCATCCGTGGTTCGTCAGGGTCCACCCCAAGTACGGGACGCCGACCAACGCGGTGCTGTTCACGCTGTGCCTGACCCTCATCGCGCCGTGGTTCGGGCGTTCGGCCCTGAACTGGATCGTGGACATGTCGGCCATGGGCACGGCCCTCGCCTATCTGTTCACCTGCATGACGGCCTACAAGTACGTCTCCAACTTCAATACGATCCCCGAAGCCCGTTGGGGCAGACCCGTGGCGGTCGTCGGCGGCCTGACCTCGATTTTCTGTTTCGCCATGCTGGCCGTTCCCGGCTCCCCCGCAGCCATCGGCATGGAGTCGTGGATCATGCTGTTCGTCTGGATCGCCCTCGGCGCGGCCTTCTACTTCAACCGCGCCCGCGAGCTGAACGCCATTCCGCACGAGCAGATGCAGTATCTTCTGCTCGGCACCGACGACCGGCCCCTGTTGTTCCGCGCGGCGCAGGGCACGTCGGCGGGGATGGGGGTGAAGAAGTAGGGAACGAATCGGGGTAGGG
>CAUHBW010000108.1 GCA_959604115.1 uncultured Bilophila sp.
CACGCATAACAAATATTATATGAACAATAATTTTTTTTACAGCCGGTTGAGGTAACTTTTGGTGTGGGGTTGGGTAAAGTTTCTGTATAATTTTCCCCCTCCCCCTCTCCAAACCTCCCCCCTCTTCTTCAAAGACGTTTCCAAACGGGATGGAATACGGTTGCGGGGATGGCGCAGGCCGCCCCTTGTTGGAAGTTTCCCGGTGATGCTGTGGAAGGCTGCCCGGCGTCTCGGCGGGGCCGGGGCGAGAGCGGTCGGATGCGGAACCGTTTCGCGTTTTGGAGGCATTGCCCCGGGGCGGCGGAAGGGGGAAGGCTTTCCGTGCGGATATTGGGGGAAGTCGCCGGAGAAAACGGGGAGGGCGTGATTGCGGGCCCGTTTTCCGGCGCGGCGCGGGTGTTCGGTGTCGCGAGATCTTCCCCGTTCAGATATTTTTTCACGGAACATGGTCGCCCGTTCGGAATGCCGCACGGGGTAACCCCCCGGAAGCGCACCTTTTCCCCGTTTCGGACCGTATAATGGCTCCGATATAATTTCTTGATGCCCCATATCGGTTTCTGATAGGAATCGTCCTTGACGTCAGAGGCTTTTTCGAGGCTCTTTCTTTGAAAGAGCCTGCCTGCCGTTGTCAAATGCCGGAAGAGAACTTACACTGTGTCCGACGGTTCGGCGGGTTTTGTCGCGCCGTGCCATACGGAGGTACTTTTGAATCAGTTTACGCGGAATCTCATGCTTTGGGGGATCATCTCCCTGGCTATGGTCATCGTGTTCAACCTGTTCAGCCAGCCCCAGCACTCCAACCAGCCGAGCGTGACGTACAGCGAATTCCTGCGTCAGGCCGCCAAGGGGGAAGTGGCCGAGGTGCTGATCCAGGGGAACAACATCACCGGGAAATTGACCGACGGCAAATCCTTCCAGATTTATGCCCCCAGCGATCCCGGCCTGGTGGACAAACTCATTGCCGAAAAGGTCGAAGTGCGGGCCGAGCCTGTCGAGGACTCCCCGTGGTACATGACTTTGCTGGTTTCGTGGTTCCCCATGCTGTTGCTTATCGGCGTGTGGGTCTTTTTTATGCGCCAGATGCAGGGCGGCGCGGGCCGCGCCATGTCGTTCGGACGTTCCCGCGCCCGCATGCTTAATCAGGAGCAGGGCAGGGTGACGTTCGAGGACGTCGCGGGCGTGGACGAAGCCAAGGAAGAACTTTCCGAAGTCGTGGACTTCCTGTCCAATCCGCGCAAGTTTACCCGTCTCGGCGGGCGCATTCCCAAGGGCGTGCTGCTCGTCGGCCCTCCCGGTACCGGCAAGACCCTGCTGGCCCGTGCCGTGGCCGGTGAGGCGGGCGTGCCCTTCTTCTCCATTTCCGGTTCCGACTTTGTGGAAATGTTCGTGGGCGTGGGCGCTTCGCGTGTTCGCGACCTGTTCGTGCAGGGCAAGAAAAACGCCCCCTGCCTCATCTTCATCGACGAAATCGACGCCGTGGGCCGTCAGCGCGGCGCGGGGCTCGGCGGCGGTCACGACGAACGCGAGCAGACCCTGAACCAGCTCCTTGTGGAAATGGACGGGTTCGAGTCCAACGAGGGCGTCATCCTCATCGCCGCGACCAACCGTCCCGACGTGCTCGACCCGGCGTTGCTCCGTCCGGGCCGTTTCGACCGTCAGGTCGTGGTGCCCACGCCGGACGTGAAGGGCCGCCTCAAGATTCTTGAGGTGCACACCCGCCGCACGCCGCTGGACAAGAACGTCAATCTCGAAGTCATCGCGCGCGGCACGCCCGGCTTTTCCGGCGCGGCGCTCGAAAACCTCGTCAACGAAGCCGCGCTGCAGGCCGCCCGTCTCGGGCAGGACACCGTTTTCATGCGCGATTTCGAATACGCGAAGGACAAGGTGCTCATGGGCAAGGAACGCCGCAGCCTCATCCTTTCCGACGAGGAAAAGCGGATCACCGCGTACCATGAAGGGGGTCACGCGCTGGTGGCCAGGCTGCTGCCCGGCACCGACCCCGTGCACAAGGTGACCATCATCCCGCGCGGACGCGCGCTCGGCGTGACCATGCAGCTGCCGGAAGGCGACCGTCACGGCTACTCCAAGGCGTACCTCCAGAACAACCTTATGGTGCTGCTGGCGGGCCGCGTGGCCGAAGAGATCATCTTCGACACCATCACCACCGGCGCGGGCAACGACATCGAACGCGCCACGGGCATGGCCCGCAAGATGGTCTGCGAATGGGGCATGAGCGACGTGATCGGCCCCATGACCATCGGCGAGCAGGGCGAGGAAGTGTTCATCGGCCGCGACTGGGGCCATGCGCGCAACTACAGCGAAGACACCGCCCGCGTCGTGGACGCCGAGATCAAGAAGCTCGTGGAAACCGCCCGCGTGAACTGCCACAAGCTGCTTGAAGAGAACATCCACCTGCTGCACGCGCTCGCCAAGGCGCTGCTCGAACGCGAAACCATCACCGGCGACGACATCGACCTGCTCGTCAAGGGCGAACCGCTGCCGCCGTTCAACGCCGAAGAGGCGCGGCCCGCGGCGAAGCCCGAACCCGCCGCCGAAGGCGACACCTTCAAGCTGGAAGCGGAGCCTGAAGCCGATACCAGTTCCGCCGCCGGATCCAATGCCGGTTCCGACGGAAAGCCGGACGACAAGCAACAGTAAGTAAACGGCCTCTTCCCGGCGTCCTCGGGGATGCCGGGAAGGCCCGCCCCGTCGTGGGCTTCTGGATAGACGCGTGAAGACTGAACGCACATGGATTCTCCGGGGGGGGAGGGTGTTGCACCCTGCCCCCTTCTGTCTGATAGGCATCGTGAACGTGACGCCGGATTCCTTTTCCGACGGCGGGCAATTCATTGACCCGCAGCGGGCCGTGGAGCACGGGCTTCGCCTGCTCGACGACGGGGCCCGCATGCTGGATCTCGGGGCCGAATCGACTCGTCCCTATGCCGAGCCCGTACCCGAAGCCGAGGAGCTCGCCCGGTTGATGCCGGTCATGAGCCGCCTTCGCGAACTGCGGCCCGACGCCGTCATCTCCGTGGATACGCTCAAGGCGGGCACGGCCCGCGCGGCGCTTGAGGGCGGCGCGGACATCATCAACGACGTGTCCGCCTGCGCCGCCGATCCGGCGCTGACCGACGTTCTCGTCGAATACAAGCCCGGCTACGTGCTCATGCACAGTCAGGGCAATCCCCGCGAAATGCAGGTCAATCCGCGTTACGACGACGTGGTGGAGGACATTCTGGCCTTTTTCGAGCGCCACCTCGCCCGTCTGGTCAAGGCCGGACTCCCCGAGGATCGGATAGTGCTTGATCCCGGCATCGGGTTCGGTAAAAATAAGGACCACACCGTGGCGATCCTGCAAGGGATGGAACGGTTTGCCTCGTTCGGACGTCCCCTGTACGTGGGGCTGTCCCGCAAGTCGATGTTCCGGGAACTGCTCGGGCTCGACAACGTGGAGCAGCGGGCCGAGGCCACGCGTCTGGCGGTGGCCCTGCTGGCCGCCCGGGGCGTCCCGTACCATCGCGTCCATGACGTCTCCGGCTGCGCGCAGGCGCTGCGGCTGGTCGAGGCCATGACGCCGTCCGCCTGATCTCTCCGGCGCACCCTGTAACGCTCATTAGCGGAGCCGGATCTATGGATTTTTTGTCTTTTTACTGGCGCGACGTGCTGGACATCGCCCTTGTGACGCTGCTCCTGTACCGCATTTTGCTGCTCATTCGGGGAACGCGGGCGTTTTCCGCGCTCATCGGGCTGGTCGGTCTGGTGGCGGTGTACGCCCTCTCGCATTACATCGGCCTGTATTCGCTTTCGTGGCTTCTGGAGAACCTGTTCGGTTCGCTGTTCCTCGTCATCGTGATCCTGTTCCATGACGACATCCGGCAGGCTCTCGCCACCGTAGGCACGCAGTATCTGTCATGGAAAAAACGGCCCGTGCCTTCCAGCATGGTCGGCGACCTCGTGTGGGTGTGCCAGTATTTCGCCAAACGCCGCATCGGCGCGCTCATCGTGCTGGAGAACAACGTCCAGCTCGGCGACATGATGCAGGGCGGGGTGGTGCTGGACGCCCGCATTTCCCGCGAACTGCTTCTGACCATCTTTTTTCCCAACACGGCCCTGCACGACGGCGCGGTGATCATCCGCAAGGGCCGCATCGCCGCGGCCGGCTGCATTCTGCCGCTGGCCCAGATGGACCGGCAGAACTTCGGCACGCGGCACCGCGCCGCGCTCGGCGCCACGGAAGTCAGCGACGCGACGGTCATCGTCGTTTCCGAGGAACGCGGCGAAGTGAGCGTGGCCTCCAAGGGCCATCTGGCGATCATGCCCGACGCCGAACAACTGAGAGAGACGCTGAACAATGTTATCCAACACTGAACCGCAAAAAGGCAACTGGCTGTATCTGCTGGTGGCCTTTCTCCTCGCCCTCGGGCTGTGGTATACGCTCAACGCGCGCGAGGAGATCGAACGCGTGGTCGAGGTGCGTCTTGACTACAAGGGCCTGCCGCCTGGCCTCATCGTGACCGGGGGACAGCTCAACAAGGTCAGCGTACGGCTCCGGGGGCCGAAGGAGCTGCTGCGCTCCATGACCAACCGGGAGCTGTCCTACACGCTGGACCTCTCCGGCGTGACGCCGGGCAAGAACGTCATCCCGCTGACCTCGAACGACAAGCCGCCGGAACTGCGCGCCTATGAGGCGCTCGAAGTCACGCCGTCCCGCATGATCCTCGAAGTGGACAAGATCATGGAGACGAACCTTCCCGTAAAGGTGTCCCTGCGCTCGTCGCCCGCCACCTCCTCGGTGCGGCTCAGGGACGTGATGGCGACGCCGTCGCAGGTCACCGTGCGCGGCCCCGCCGGCGTCGTTTCCGAGATGAAGGAAATTCAGGCCGAAATCCCGGTGGACCTCTCCGCCGAGGGCAAGGCCGTGAGCGAAACCGTGCCGCTGCTCGCCCCGCCCGCCGTGGAGCTGACCCCGCAGTCCGTCGTTGTGACGTGGCGGATCGACGTGAAGCGGCGGTCCCTGAGCCTTCAGCGCGACGTGGTGTTCGACGGCGAAGCCAGCCTGAGCATCCAGCCCTCGCGGGCCAATCTGGTGGTGTCCGTGCCGCAGGCGCTGGCCAAGGACACCGGATATCTCGCCCAGTTCCAGGTGTCCGTCCCGTCCGACGCGCCGATGCCCGCCGGAGACGAGGAGCTGAGCGTCCCGTTGCAGGTGGCGACGCCGCAGGGCGGGCGCGTCCTGAAAATGAGTCCGGAAACCGTAATGATTTCCCGGCATGCGACCGAATAGCGTCCGGCGTTGCGCCGCCCGCAAAACCGTTTGGAGAGAGTGATGAGCGTTCGTCTTTTTGGAACCGACGGCCTGAGGGGCCGGGTCAACACCTATCCCATGACGCCCGAAGTGGCGTTGCGTCTGGGGCTGGCGGCGGGCACGTTCTACCGGAGCGGGAACCGCCGCAGCCGCGTGGTCATCGGCAAGGACACCCGCCTGTCCGGCTATGTGTTTGAAAACGCGCTCGCCGCCGGTCTGCTGGCCGCCGGCATGGACGTGTTTCTCGTCGGGCCGCTGCCCACGCCCGCCATTTCCTTTCTCACGACCAACATGCGGGCCGATCTGGGCGTGGTGATCTCCGCGTCGCACAATCCGTTCAGCGACAACGGCATCAAGTTCTTCGACGCCGAGGGGTTCAAGATTCCCGACGCCGACGAGGACCGCATGACGGAAATGGTGCTTGATCCCCAGTTCGACTGGAACTATCCCGATCCCGCCAATACCGGGCGCGCCTACAAGATTCAGGACGCGCCGGGCCGCTACATCGTGTACCTCAAGAACAGCTTCCCCGCGCATCTGTCGCTTGAGGGCCTGCGGGTCGTCATCGACTGCGCCAATGGGGCCAACTACAAGGTCGCGCCGCTGGCCCTTGAGGAACTCGGGGCCGAGGTCGTCAAGATCGGCACCGATCCCAACGGGTTGAACATCAACTATCGCTGTGGCTCTCTGTATCCCGAAGCCGTGGCCGCCAAGGTCCGGGAAACGCGGGCCGACATCGGCCTCGCGCTGGACGGCGACGCCGACCGCCTCATCGTGGTGGACGAAAAGGGCACGGTGCTGGACGGCGACCAGATCATGGCCCTGTGCGCGCAGGATCTCATGCAGCAAGGCAAACTTCCCGGCAATATCCTCGTCGCCACGGTGATGAGCAATATGGCGCTGGAAGTGTTCATGAAGGAACGCGGCGGCACGCTCATCCGCACCAACGTGGGCGACCGGCACGTCGTGGCCGCCATGCGCCAGCACGGCGCGCTGCTCGGCGGCGAACAGTCCGGGCATCTTATCTTCCGCGAGTACAGCACCACGGGCGACGGCCTGCTGGCCGCGCTCCAGATTTTGCGGATCATGCGCCAGCGCGGGCGCCCGCTGTCCGAACTCGCCGGTCTGCTCGTGCCCTATCCGCAGGAACTGCGCAACGTGCACGTCGAACACAAGACGCCGTTCGAAGAGTGCCCGGAAATAGCCGAGGCCGTCGCCCGCATCGAAAAGGGGCTTGAAGGCCGCGGGCGCGTCCTGTTGCGCTATTCCGGCACGGAACCGCTGTGTCGGGTCATGGTCGAAGGGCAGGATGCGGACAAGGTGCGGGGATACGCCAAGGAACTCGCGGGCATCGTCGAAAAGGCCCTCGGGTAGCCGTCCCGCGGCCCCGCAGGAAAGCGGGACGTCATGAAGATGAAACGCAACGGCCCCCTCCCCGTCGTTGGGAGGGGGCATCTTTTTGTCGGCGGCGTGAAGGCATTGACTTTCATTGCCGACGGCGGGATAGTTCTTATAAGGGGCATTCCCCGGAGCGCGGGTGCGGGGGTGTCACGCTCGCCGGGACGGTTCCGGGGGGCACGGAAACATACCCGAGAGAGGAGCGCTCACGTATGGATATTCGCAAGGTCGTCATTCCGGTCGCCGGTTGGGGAACCCGTTCGCTGCCCGCCAGCAAGAACATTCCCAAGGAGATGCTGCCGGTCTACAACAAGCCCGTGGTGCAGTACGTGGTCGAAGAGGCCATGCGGGGCGGCGTGGAGGACGTCATTTTCGTGACCAACCGGGACAAGGGCGTGATCGAGGATCACTTCGATTACAACCTTCAGCTGGAGGGCGTGCTTGAGCGCGCCGGAAAGCTGGACATGCTCAAGGTCGTGCGCGGCGTGGCCGAAATGGTCAACATCATGTCGGTGCGCCAGAAGAAGCAGCTCGGCCTCGGTCACGCGGTGCTCTGCGCGAAAGAGATGGTGAAGGGCGAATCCTTTGCGGTCATGGTCGGCGACGACTTCATGATCGGGGAGGACGCCGGTCTGGAACAGCTCGTCAGGGTGGCGTCCGAACACGACATGCCGGTCATCGGGGTCATGGAAGTGCCCGCCGACAAGGTGAACCGCTACGGCATCGTGATGGGCGACGAAATCACGCCCGGCGTGTACAACATCACCGACATGGTGGAGAAGCCCGCCGTGGGCACGGTGGATTCCCGCCTCGCCATCGTGGGCCGGTATGTGCTCACGCCGGATATCTTCGAGCACCTCGAACGGGTCAAGCCCGGACACGGGGGCGAAATCCAGCTTACCGACGCGCTGGCGACGCTGGCGAAGGAACGCGGCATGCTCGCGGTGAAGATGGGCGGCATCCGGTTCGACGCCGGAGACTGGGTGGATTATCTGTCCGCCAACATTTACTTCGGCCTGCGGGACGAGGCGTTGCGCGAACCGCTCAAAGCCCGGCTGCGCGAAATGCTCGGCTGATGTTTCGGGCCGCCCTTTCCGGAGCGGCCCGGTTCCGGTTTCGGCGGCTTCGTCCGCTTTCGATGCGGCGTTCACGGGAACGCCGCCCACGTTTTGCTCACAGGACAGTCTCTTGCTTCGTACCGTCGCGCTGCTGACCCCGCCGTTCGCGTCCCTGACCTATGCCGTTCCCGAGTGGCTTGCCGACTTCGACTGGCGTCCCGGCCTGCGGGTCGCCGTGCCCCTCGGCCGGGGTATGTTGCGCGTGGGCGTCGTGCTCGGGGACGGTTCCCCCCTGCCCGAAGGGGTCACGGCGAAGCCCATGCTGTGGCCTCTGGAGGCCGAGCCGCTGTTGCCGATCGGACACATGGAGATGGTGCGCCAGCTCGCCGTGCGGCAGGCGGTGACGCCGGGGCACATCCTTGCGGCGGTGCTTCCGGCGGGGCTCCGGGTGACGCAGATGCGTTTGCGGACCATTGGGGAGCAGGGCAGGGCCCGGGTGCGTCTGTTGAAGGAATTGTCCAGACTGCCTTCCGACGAATTGCGCGCGCTCGGTGAAGCGTGGATGCGGGGCGGAGCGGAACTGCTCGGCCCGCGCGAGGACGCCGCCGCCAGCGAACTGTGCGTGCTGCGCTGCGATCCGCCGTGGTCGGTGCGGCCCACCGCGACCCGTCAGATCGAACTGCTGGAATTTCTGCTCGAAAACGGAGCCGTTTCCCGGCGCGACGTATTGCGCCGTCTGGGGCAGGGCGTCGCCCCGGCGCTCGAAACCCTGCTGAAGAACGGTTTGATCGGCCTGCGCGCCCTCGGCTGCGAATCGGCGGGCGAAGAGGACCTCGGCTGTGATCTTTTGCCTCCGGTTTCGGAAGCGTCGTTCGAGTTGTCCGAGGCGCAGCGGGCCGCGCTTGCGGCGTTCCGGGCCGATCTCGACGCCGGAAAACCGGCTTCGCATCTGCTGTTCGGCGTGACGGGAAGCGGAAAGACCGCCGTGTACATGGAGCTGGCGAAGGAATGCCTGCGCCGGGGACGCTCCATGCTGCTGCTTGCGCCGGAAGTGGCGCTGGCCCTGAAACTGCGGCGGGACGCCTCGCTCGCGCTGCCCGACGCGCCTCTGTATTTTTTCCACGGCTACCAGTCGCCCGCGCTGCGCGAAAAGACGTTCCGCGAACTCGCGAAACGGCGCGAGCCCTGTCTCGTCGTGGGGACGCGCTCCGCGCTGTTCCTGCCGCTGCCGTCCCTCGGCGCGGTGGTGCTGGATGAGGAACACGACGCCTCGTTCAAGCAGGACGAGGGGTTGACCTATCAGGCCAAGGAAGTCGCGTGGTTCCGCATCGCGCAGGCCAAGGGCCTGCTGGTGCTCGGCTCCGCGACCCCGGACCTGAAGACCTTTTACGCCGTGCGCGAGGCCAAAATCCCCGTGTCCGCGCTTCCGGCCCGCGTGGGCGGGGGCACGCTGCCGTCCATCCGGCTGGTGGACATCCGTTCCGCCAACTGCGCCGAGTCCCTCCTCGCTCCGGAAACCCTTTCCGCGCTCAAGAATACGGTGGCGCAGGGCGATCAGGCGGTCATTCTGCTGAACCGCCGGGGCTACGCGCCGCTGATGTACTGCCTCGACTGCGGGAAGGTGGCCCGGTGCCCGCACTGCGACATCGGCCTGACGTACCACAAGGGCCGGGAGCGGCTGGTCTGCCACTACTGCGGTTATTCGGTGCCGTTTCCGTCGCCGTGCCCAAGCTGCAAAGGGTTGCATTTCCATCCGATGGGGCAGGGAACGGAGCGGGTCGAGGAGTACATCGGGACGCTTTTGCCGCCCGGAGGCCGCGTGTTGCGTCTGGACCGCGACAGCACCCGGCGTCCGGGACGCATGGAGGAAATCCTCGAATCGTTCGCCCGTCAGGAAGCGCAGGTGCTCGTGGGGACGCAGATGCTGTCCAAGGGACACCATTTCCCGCACGTGACGCTGGCTGTGGTGGCGGACGGGGACATCGGCCTGAACCTGCCCGATTACCGGGCGGCGGAGCGCACCTTCCAGCTTCTGGTGCAGTCCTCGGGGCGGGCCGGTCGCGGTGAGAAGCCGGGGCAGGTCATCATTCAGACGCGCGACGTGAACCACTACTGCTGGCAGTATGTGAAGTCCGGCGACTATGAAGGTTTTTACGAACACGAGATCGCGCTTCGCAAGCGGCGTCGGTATCCGCCGTTCATCAATCTGGCCTTGTTGCGGGTTTCCTATCCGATGGACTGGGCGGACGGTCCGACGCAGCTTGCCCGGATCACCGCGCTGCTGCGTTCCGAGAGCAAGGAGCGCAACGTGACCGTGCTCGGCCCCGCGCCCGCGCCGCTGCCGCTCCTGCGGGGGCGCAGGCGGTTCCAGTGCCTGTTCAAGGCAGGGGACTGGCAGGCCATCCGCGCGCTCTACGCCGCGCTGCTGCCCCTCGCCTCGCCTCCGAATCTGCGTATTTCTCTGGATATCGATCCGGTCAACATGCTGTAGCGGGGGCAACGGAGAACCGGGGGAAGGGGAGA
>CAUHBW010000109.1 GCA_959604115.1 uncultured Bilophila sp.
AACAGTTCCTCAAGATGCTCCATATCCTTTACAAGAGCATCCTTTCCAGGTGGATATCCAACCTTTCCTACGTACTGTACGCCGACTCGCGGAACATGCCCGAGGAAAAAATGCGCGAACCGGATTTTGCGGACAGACACCATTGCCTCTCCGTACACGGGCTACACATCGTTTTCACCACGGGCTGCAAACGCTTCTACCCCATCGAACGTTCCATCATCGACTGGTCCGTCTCCAAGGCCGCCGAGTACGCCGGGCACGGCGTCTACGACTACAGCACCCTGCTCTCCCTTGAAACCATCGTCTCGCACATCGTCATCGCGGCCTGCATGCTCATTCCCGAATTCCAGTCGAGCCTGCGCCACAGGCAGTTGAATACGGACATCGTGCCCCTGTCGTACCTTTCGCAATACGGGAAGGACGAAGTCCGGCTGTTCTCCCGGAAGGAACGCAGCATTATGGACAGAGTGATGCAGCTCATCAACGCCGCGGAACTGTTCGAATATTCCACCAACGAAGGTTCAAAGTTCCCTCTCACCGTCGCCTTCCTGCTCGGCACGCACACGGCGGGGCCATTCGCGCTGGAGGACATCTACGCCAACCAGTTCATCAAGAGCCTCGCTTCGGACAGGAATTTCTTTTTCATCAGCGAAAACGGCAAGTTCGTGGATTACAAGGATGTGGGGGAAGAGCATTGCGCGGCTCCCGTCGGGCCCGACGAGAAAAGCGCCGCCTGCAACCAGAAGGAATTCCCCTGCGCCGTCGAAGACAAGTACATCCTCGAATACATCTTCCGTTATCAGATGCGGTACGAAACGAAAGACATCTTCGTGGTTTCGATCAAGGAAAACAGCGACATCCTGATCTACAAAAACCACTCCATCGTCTTCTTCAAGCGCAAGGGGCACTGGCACTTCCTCAATTTTTGCAGCCTGATGGACACCATCCACGCCTATCTCGGGGCCGAAGAACGTCCCTACGACGAAGAAGACATCGGTCTGACCATCATAGACATGCTGCTGAAACAATCCGGGTGCTGCCTCGGGATCATCAAGCGGGACGTGTGGTCGCGCCATTTCGAGGAGACGCGGCTCGGTTCCGCCGACGTCTTTCTGAGCATGGCCCCTTCGGTAAGCCGGTGCTTCTGGGGGAATACCCGGACCGTTCGGCAAAAAATACTTTCCGTTGACGGCGCGGTGCTGGTTCTCGCCGAAACGGGCGATCTCCTCTCCGTGGGCAGTATCATCCAGCACGACGGCAACGCCAGCCAGGGTGCCCGGACCACGGCCGCCAAGAAAATCGCCGCGCTCGGCGGCATGGCCATCAAGGTATCGGACGACGGATATTGCGAAATCTACCTTCCCCCTCCCGTCAGCTCTCCGGAATTGCTCAAGGATTTTACCCGGATCAAGCCGAGTTTCCAGATCGGCAAGTAACCCGCCGACGATTCCGCGGCGGACCTGCCCCTTCCGCTGGGAAAGGTTACGCTCCCGCAGCGTCTCCATTGCGGATTCTTTCATGGACTGCAACGCCGGTTTCGGACACGCGGAACCTTTCCGGCGCATCCCTTATCAGGGCAAAGGCCCTTTAGTGCGCGCGGTTACATGTTTCTATCAACGCAAAACCTCTTTGCCCAGCCGCCACGGACCACCCGCCGAATGCGGAAAAGACCGGATGCTCCCGCGTCATGCCCGTTTTCCCCCGGTTTTGCGCGGATAGCTCTTGACAGGACCCCACTCTCCTAGGCATCGTAGAAAAAACGAAAGCCGTTGTGGCTTACCCAGGAGGCCTTGCCATGGAACTGAAAAAGCTTCTGTACGCTGTTGACTTGGAAGACGCACCCCATCCCGCGATCGAACACGTCAAGATGGTCGCTTCCCTGACCGGGGCGTCCGTTTCGGTCGTCTACGTCGTTCCGTCCGAAACGGTTTATGAAGCCAACTACCTCTCAAGCCAGAGCCTTCCCAACAGAATCGCGCCTTCTCCGGCATTGCTGCAAAAAATGGAAGCCTTCCTGAACATGAACTTCCCCGACGGCGTGGACGATTGCGCCTTCCTGCTGGGCAAGGTTTCGGAAGAAATCGTCAAATACGCCCACCACAGCGACACGGACCTCGTCGTCATCGGCGCCCACGGCAAAATCGGCTTCAACAGACTGTTCTTCGGCTCCGTAGCGACGGACGTGGTGAAACGGGCGCACTGCTCCGTAACGGTCATCCGTCCGAAAAACAAATAACAGCGGACGCCACGCGTTTCCCATAATCGAAAAGAGGAGAAACTCTTCGTTTCTCCTCTTTTGGCGCGGGCGTATCTCCCGTGCGTCGGGAGCACATTTCATGGGAAAGCTCTTTTGCTGCATCGGCATCCTGTCTTCCCTGATCGCCGGGGAAGGGGCATACCGCCTCTATGAAGTGGCTTCTTCCGTCGCGGACAAGGCCCTTCCGCTCCACATGTTCGTGCTGGCGTCATCGGCTTTCGGCATCGTCGTTTTCTGTCTGCTGGCGGCGGGAAAGAGCAACGCATTCCTGAGCGCGCTTTCCTCAGCCATGCTGCTGTTCTCCGCGCTGGTTCTGCTCGTGGCCCCCGTTCTCGACATCGCCGCGTACGGAGTACCGGGCATGGCGACGGAATTTCTCTCCTTCAGCGCCGTTATCCGCAGTCTTCTCGGCCTGTCTTCGGGCTTCCTCTGCATGCTCTTTGCGGCGACGTCGCAGCGCTGAACGGACATATCCGCTCCCAAACGCTCCGCGAAACCGGATGATCGCCAACGGTCTCAACTGGAAGGACGCACCCCCTTGATGCGCACAAGATCTTGGCTGACTCCCTGCCGGACAACGCCCCCCACTCACATGGAAAGGGGCTCTTGCCTCGCTTCTCCCGGCGGGCGCGGAGCCGTTCCGCATCCGTCGGAGCCAAATGCAGGACGTGCCTGTTCCGCTTCAGGTTCTCCCTCGCGCAAGATTGCGGGATACGACCATCAGCGCGGCGAGCATGACGAGAATCAGGGCGGTTCCCATGAGCAGGGCGTAATCCTCCATCTGGAGGATGGTATACAGCAGCGTATACAGGGCCAAAAGCAGCACGCCGATTCCCAACCCTTCCTTGACGCTCCGCAGGGCGGCCCCCACGTAGGACGACACCATGAGTATGATGCAGGCCGAAGCCGACAGATAGGCCGTCAGAAACGCCAGATGTTCGGACAACGACAGCAGCACCAAATAGAAGACCACCATCGACAGCCCCACTATCCCGTACTGGATTGGATGCAGCCGGGCCCCGAGCCCCATTTCGAACACGATAAAGGCGAGGAACGTCAAACCGATAAACAGCACCCCATACTTGACCGAACGCTCCACCAGTCCGTAATGCGTTCCCGGCTGATAGAGATCCACGCCCACGGCGAATGAGGTGAAGCCGTCCGGCCACGAGTGGAGCACTCCGAGGTTGGGATATGACCGCGCCAGCGACGGCACGCTCCATGTTGCGGAAAAACCCTTGTCCGAAGTCTCGTACGCGGCCGGAAGCACCTGCCCCTGAAAACTCGGGTGCGGCCACGACGACCGCACCGAGATATCGGTCGTCTCGCCGGCGGGCGCGAACCGGATGCCGCCGCTGCCGCTCATGGACAACCGCTGAGAGAAATCGAACGTC
Source organism: uncultured Bilophila sp. (assembly GCA_959604115.1). Lineage (GTDB taxonomy): Bacteria > Desulfobacterota > Desulfovibrionia > Desulfovibrionales > Desulfovibrionaceae > Bilophila. Next base: position 3,652 of record CAUHBW010000109.1, read on the forward strand.
GTCTGCCCATCCAGCCGGACCGGAATGCGGAAACCGGACGACACCTGTTCGAACGGCTGCGTGCCCGGCTCGGCGGCATAGGGCGTTCCATTCCATGTGAACGATTCGACCTTTCGGAGCGCGCTCGGATGGCTGAGACCCACGATCACGAAGGCCCGGCTGAAGTCCACATCCACGAGCCCCGGGACGATTCGGGCCATCGCCTCGCGCGACGGCAACGCGAACTGACCCGAGATATCCACTTCGGACGAGTATACCAGCGCGCGATAAATTCCACGCTGCCGAGACTCGGGATCAAGGGTAGCCTTGAAGGACAACCGCGACGGCAGGACAACAAACGAACTCGACTCCAGCCTCGACTCGCGCACGATTTTGCCGTCGCCCTTTTCCGAGGGCACGACGCGTTCCTGAATCACGCGCTGCGTATACGGAATCAGCAGATACGGGCCGGAAAGCTGCTGCTGACCGCCCCATGTCCGGCTGATGTCGGACACCACGTCGCGGTACAGTTCCGCACGTTCCTGTACGAGATTTTCCACCAGCATGAGCGGGATCATGAGCAACAACCCGATGCCGATCACGACGCCGCAACGGAACAGCGGCGACGCGTTCAACGGGCCTTCCAAAGAATACTTGCTGTCGGCTTGTGAAGCGTCCACGGCATCCTCCGAAGACGGCGAAACCACGGGGAGCGATGCGCCGGAAGTTTCGGTCCGTTCAGGTTCAAAAACAAAATCGTCCGATGAAGTGTCCAAACGGGGCGCATTCGCCTCCGAAACGGTGGGCGACGAACTCGCGGCGAAGGACCGCCCCGCCGGAGAACGTGAGGGACGTTTCCGGCGCAAGAGCCAGCGCGCCACCGTCCCGAAGCCGACACATGCCAGAACGATGACCAAGACAAACAAAACCAGAACAATCAACATAAGCGATTCGTAGAACATAGGCTTCCTTGGAGCTGCCGGTACGGTCGCGACTCCGCTCATTCAACGGAAAACGCCTTTTGCAATGTGGAAGATATGCCGCCAGTGTGCCTTGAACTCGGGCTTGCCGCAAGTTCCAATACCGTAGTCGCACTCGCCGAGCGGGCCAACATGTGCACCATGACACGCCTGCCCTGAAGGGACTCCCGGCAAAACCTTGCATTACCCATCCCGCAGGTTGGCGCTTCCTCTTTACAGGAACCGTCGGCTCCTCGCCGTTACCCGGGCATTTCATACGAAGCCCCACAGCCGCAGTCTGCGGGACGGGTTCCTCTTCTGGGGCTTGTACCCCGCGCACCGCCTGCCCTTCTTTTGGGGAATGTACTTCTTCGTTATCGATCTTAATATTCATTACGACAAACTGTGGAAAACGGTATGAATACGTCGGATATGGCTGTTCACCCCGTACATCTGTGTCTTTGCCGGGACGCTTTCGCGGGAAGGCCCGGCACGCTCTTTCAGAATACAACCAGCTATATTTATTTTTGAACAATCTATTATTGACTTAGATTTTCATTTTCAATAATATGCAAATCCTCCTATGCACCTGTAACAAAACCAAGAGGCTCCCATGATCAATCGCTTTGGAACCACGACGGACATGATCATCCAGTCAGTTGAGGAAAAAGACGGGTGCTCCTATCTCGCCATCGACGAAAAGGGGCTCTACCTGACGAAGCTGCGCTATGTGGACAAGCCGCTGGCCGATCCCAACCGCTATTCGGGGAACCGGCAAAACATGGCCGCGCGGCTGAGTGCGCTGTCGCTTGATGCCGACGCCCTGTTCCAACAAAACCAACACCGAATTCAGAAGGCTACCGGGGAAGCCAAGAAAAAGGTCAACCCCCTCAAGGCTTCCAAGCGCAGCATGAAGGGATAGCCTCCCATCGACAGAAAGCAACCCGATTCCGCTTAAGGGAAGCTGTTGGCCTTCCCTGAACAACGTCATCCCCGGCAGCGTCCGCAACGTTGCCGGGGATTTTTCGCGCTCTCTGGCCATGCCGAATGGTACGCGCAATATTCTTGTTTTACTCACGTTTTCTTCAACGCGACTCCGTTTCCGAATGCCTGAAAAGCAAAAACACCAAAGATATGGGGTTCAACGAGATTGCTCCGCCCTCTTCATGCATACTCTAGGGAAGGCGGCGTCCTGTGCCTGCACGCCAAAAGGATCTTGCTGACAGAAGGACGAGTATGGGCTACTCATACCGTTTGTCTGAAAACACTTCCGCAAGATTCGGTTCCAACCACCGTATGCCGATTTTCTCCAAAGGGAAACGCGACAATGACTTCTTTTAAGGCAACGCTGTGCGGCCTCTCCGCCATAATGATCTGGAGTACGCTGATTGCGCTCATGCGGACTGTAACCGAAGCCTTCGGCGCAACGCTGGGCGCGGCACTGGTCTACAGCGCGGGCGCGCTCCTGCTGTTTGCCAAACAAGGCATTCCCGACCCCAAGACGCTTTCCAAACCGTATCTGTTTATCGGCGGCTTCTTTTTCGTCGCCTATGAACTGCTGTTCTCCCAGTCCATCGGGCTTGCCCGCAGCAGCCAGCAAACCCTGGAGGTCGGGCTGGTCAATTATCTGTGGCCTTGCCTCATCGTGCTTTTTTCTCTGATCATTCTGAGACAGAAAGCCCGGTTCTACCTGTATCCGGGATTGCTCCTTTCCTTTTCGGGCATTGTCTGGTGCGTCTCGGGAGGTACGTTCGACATCCCGCTTTTCCTCGAACACGTCTCCTCCAATCCTCTCCCCTACCTTCTCGCCTTCATCGCCGCCGTCTTCTGGGGACTCTACTGCAATGTGGCCAAACGATTCACGCAGTCCAGCAACATCGTGCATATCTTTTTTCTGGCCATCGCACTTGCCCTGTGGCTGCGTTACGCCCTCTCGGGCGAATCCTTTCCTGCCGTCTCTCCGGGAGACTGCTTCAATGTCCTGATAACGGCCGTCTGCTTCGCCTCTTCGTATGCTCTCTGGGAAGTGGGCATACAGAAAGGAAATATTCTGTTCCTCGCGACGGTATCCTATTTCACGCCCGTCTTTTCCACATTGTTCAGTTGCCTCTGGCTTTCCGTATTGCCCGCCCCCTCTTTCTGGTACGGCGTCGGCATGGTCGGCATGGGGTCACTTCTGAGCTGGGCCGCAACGCACAACAGGCAATAAGCGCCCCAGCCGACCGAAAACCGATGCTCACCGCGCCACCTCCCCACGTCATTTCAGGAGCGGCACGTTGCGGAACGTCAGCTTCTGTCCGTTCACGACGCAGGATACGCGGGGGTACACCTCTTCAGGCTGATAACCGTCCAGAGTATCGTAAAAGACGATTCACCTTCACGAAAGGCAACCTCGTTTAGAAGGCGCGGCTTATCGGGATCACTCCGAGCGGACGTAGCTCCCGACCAGCTTGTCGTCACCGGGTTCGGGCTTCATTTGAGGATCGCGCGTCACATGCACGGTCCGGTCGTCCGGTTCCAACGCCATGACGAAAGATTCTCCCACGGCTGTACTGCCGTCCTCGCTGGTGATGACGGCAGTACCGTCCCGAACGTCCTTACCGTCCACGGAGAACGTAAAGCTGAAATACGTCCCGGTCCGAAAATTCGCTATGCCGAGGCATCTGCCGCCGTCTCAATAAGCCCCCCCACCAGTCGGGGACGGCGGCGTCCCCGTTGAGGCTCATCGAGTGCTTGCCCTTTCCCCCTACCCATACGACGAGCATTTGGTTGGGGAAAAGTTCGCCTCCGAGAATGGCGGCGTAATCCCCCTCTTCAAACTCGGGATCGACGTACGCCGTGGCGTCGCCCTCCTCATTTATACCTATTTGCAAGGACTGTGCCGCGACAAAACGCCGCAGAGCTCGGCAATCCCGGTCACGCGGAAACGGCAGGTTCATCTTCAGGAGGCGCGATAGGTGGAGCCCTCCGCGCCGCACGCCTTCAACGCCGGGAGCCGCCGTCAAGGGCGTCCGGCCCGTCCAAACGGAATGGGCAATACGGCGATCACGGCCACAACGGCCATCAGTGCATAGATATATTCGGCGGAAAACGCCGACGCGATGAATCCGAACAGCAACGGCGTCACAATAGTAGTGGAGCCTCGTGCAAATGTGCTGACGGCGAACAGATCATCGTAGACCTGCGGGTCCGTCACCGGTTCCACGAGCAGCGTCTGCAAGACCGGTACGGTCCCTTTCGTGACGACGCCCAACAGGATGGAAGTTCCGATGATCACGGGCAACCATTGCGCCGTCACCAGCACCGCCAGCAACCCCGCCATCAGCAGTTTGGAAACCACAAACACCTTGCGGGGCCCAAAAATTCCCACCAGACGCCCGCAAGCCGTTTTTCCCACGAAACAGCCCACGGTGAAGGCAAGCGCAAAGCTGCCGACAATTTGGGGATTCATGCCCTTGGCGAAAAGCAGAAATGGCAGAAAGGCAAAAATCTGATCGCTGCTGAAACTGTCCAGAATATTGGCGGCAACGGTGGATGCCGTATGCCGATCACGCAGCAGGGCTAAAGGGGGGAGCAGGGATTGCGACGGACGGCACGCCGTGCGGGAGGTTCTCGCGGACTCGCCGCTCCGCAACCATGCCCAGAGCAGACAGCCCATTATGCAGCAGGCCACCGTGCCGAACACTACGCAAACCAGCCTCCAGCCGGGAATCCCGGCGAAGCTCCAAGCAGCCGCGAACCCGGCGAACGCGGTGATCGGGATACGACCGATATCTCCTATGGCCGTAAAATCCCCCAGGACTTTGCCCAGCAGACGCCGTTCGGTGCGAGCCGTGAGATACGAAAACGCCACATTGTGAAAGACGCCGTAGCCCATCATGGCGATGACGAAGAAAAAACCCGAAAACCAGATGTTCCGGGAAAACGCATTGGCCATATAGCCCAAGCCGTACGCCCCGAAAATCAGGCCAAGGGTACGCAGCGAACCGAACCGCTGGGAACACCCCTTTGTCCCCAGCCCCGCCAACGTGCCCAGCAACGCCGCCACGGAAAGGATGACGCCCGCGTCCTTTTCCTGCGCGCCGAAAGCAAGGATCATGAACGACAACAGGATAGGCACGCTATCGTACAAACCGTCCACGAGCACATGGAAAAATTGCAACAACGCCGTTGTTCGATCCTCGAAGAAACGCATGCCGGACTCCTTCAAGCAACAGATGAGTGAAAAACCTTTCCCTGAGAAAAGGCATGATTGAGCTACCGACGCCAACCCGCAAGGGCGAGAGAAGAAAAGTCGCATGCGGAAAAATAAACGTATGCCGTAACATAACGCCGCTCAAATGGATGTCTAGGCATCGCCGGGACATCACGCCTTTTTTCGCCGACATGGTTGGTCATATCCATAAAAAACCAGCGATGAGCTCACTGTTGTATGGCGCCAAGATATATAACGCCATCAGATAGTGAGAGTCTTCAGTCCGTTTATTGGTTTCGCTTAGTTATAGACAACAAGCATGCTCTCCATAATCTTCCGGACTCTCATAGGGAAATGCCATTCGGCTCGCTGACGGAACTCGAAATGGCGTCTTCTCCCAAACCGCCCCGCTCTCTCCGGTATCTTTTCCCTCTCCTTCATCGTGGAATCCCGCTTCCAGCCGAATCCGCAGCAACCCGTCACGAACGGTTTGATGAAGTCATAATTCCGACGGCTCAACCGCTTCAATAAAACGCCGTAGTTCCCCTCTCGCTCCCACTTGCCCTGCTTCGTATGGTGGCCCTCCGCCGTTTTCGCCCGCATCGCGTCCCCTCCTCTCTTCCGATTTGCAGACGCCTGGGCAAGGTTGGAAATACGGGAAACAGGACTCTAGAAACATGCCCGTAGAGCATGAATAAATATTCAATATAAGTATTTGCTATTCATAAAGCCAATTCGTATATACGTGTCACAGGAGAAAACGATTATGAAGAACACGCCCAAAAGGAGGAAGACCCGATTCGGAACCTGTGTGATGCGATATGCATCCAAGCGCTCCTCGACCAATTCATGGAAAGCAACAGTAACGCAGTCACATGGACCGAAAACGGTTACCGGTGATGCGGAAGAATCCGCTTCCTGACCCCCTTTATGAAATCAAGACGGACTTGACTGCCTTGATGGGAGCCTCTTTCGGCTGAGGGGATCGCTGAATACGTCATCAACCCAAACCGTATCAATACAACACAGAAATCGCACAGGAGATATGCAATGCATACCTTGAAGCAGCTTGGCATGGTGGCCGCCGTTCTTGGCATGATGTCCCTCGCCGCTCCGGCGCTCGCGCAGGATATGCCCGCCGATGCCGACAATTTTTACAAGAGCAAGAACGTAGCCGTGCAGGCGGTCACGTTCAAGAACCAGTACAAGATGGTCATCTCCGGGAACCTTTTCCTGCCCAAGAACCTGAATCAAAATACGGAGCATCCCGCGATCATCGTGGGGCACCCCATGGGCGCGGTGAAGGAACAAAGCGCGAATCTGTACGCGACCAAGATGGCTGAACAGGGATTCGTCACCCTGTCCGTGGACCTGAGCTTCTGGGGCGGTAGCGCGGGAGAGCCCCGCAACGCCGTTTCTCCGGATCTTTATGCCGA
>CAUHBW010000110.1 GCA_959604115.1 uncultured Bilophila sp.
TGTTCCTCCTGTTCAACCTCGCGCACCTCTACACCTACAGAAATCGTCTGTAATCCTCATGAATCGTTGAGGGCTACGGCTCTCTCCCCGGCGGAAGCGCGCGTCCGCCGCCTTGGCCCGCGCGCTTTCGAGGGAGCCGGGGGCGGCTCATGAACCCATACGGAGGCCGGGGTTCCGGTTTCCTCAACCTCTAACGGAAGAAGGAAGAACAATGAAAAAATGGGCTGTTCTCTTTTTGGCGGCGGCACTTGTCGTCGGCGCGGCGCGGCATGATGCGCAGGCCGCCGACATCAGGATTTCCGGCGAATGGGACTTCAACACGGAATGGAACGATCTTTCCTTCTCGAAGGACAAGACCGACGACGTGTTCCATGCCCGCCAGCGTTTGCGGACACAGGTGGACGTCATCGCCTCCGAATCCCTGAAAGGGACCGTGTTCTTTGAAATCGGCGACACCAACTGGGGCAATTCGGAAGAAGGCGGCGCGCTGGGCACGGACGGCAAGGTGGTCGAGGTCCGCTATTCCTACATCGACTGGGTGGTGCCGCAGACCGATCTGAAGGTCCGCATGGGGTTGCAGCCGTTCAGCCTGCCCAACTTCGTCGCGGGCGACCCGATCATGGGCAGCGACGATTCGGACGGCGCGGGCATCACGCTGTCCTACCAGTTCAACGACACGGTCGGCGCGTCGCTGTTCTGGCTGCGCGCCGAAAACGACAACTACGTGGACGAGCACAACTCGGGCAACGCCATGGATTTCGTGGGCCTGAGCGTGCCGATGGCCGGTGACGGCTGGCAGCTCAATCCGTGGGGCATGTACGGCAACCTCGGCAAGAACAGCCTCAGGAACGTGGGCGAAGACGGCGAATCCCTGATTTCCGGCCTGTTGCCCTACGGTCAGGACGGAGAGGCGTCCATCGCGAAGGATTCCTACAGCTCCGCATGGTGGCTCGGCATCGGCGGCGAAGTGACGCTGTACGATCCCCTGCGCCTCGCGCTGGACTTCGCCTACGGCAAGGCCGACTGGGGGAAGGGCACCGACGGGCAGGATCTCACCCGTCAGGGCTGGTTGGTGTCCGGTCTGGCGGAATACAAGCTTGATTACATGACCCCCGGCCTCATCGCGTGGTACGGCTCCGGCGACGACTCCAACGTGATGGACGGCTCCGAACGCATGCCCACGCTGTCGCCCGGCTGGGCCGCGACCACCCTCGGCTGGGACGGCGCCTACGGCATTTCCGACGGCGCGATCATCGGCAACACCCCCGTCGGGACGTGGGGCGTGGTGGCCCGCCTTGCGGACATCTCCTTCATCGACGATCTGACCCATACGCTGGCGGTCGGCTACTACACCGGCACGAACGACACGGCGATGGTCCGTCGCGGTCCCGTCGAGGGCATCGAAAGCGGCAACGTCTACCTGACGACCAAGGACCATGCGTGGGAAGTGAACTTCGACTCCCAGTACAAGATTTACGAAAACCTTACCCTTGCCACGGAACTCGGCTTCGTGCGCCTCGACCTCGACAGCGATGTCTGGGGCTCCAGGATGGACGGCGTGGACAAGAACGCCTACAAGATCGGCCTGAACCTGAACTACGCGTTCTAGGCTGATCCGGCGCGAATGCGAAGGCCCTTTCGGCAGATGCCGAAAGGGCCTGTATTTTGGGGAAGGGCGTCGTACCGTTCGGGGTGGCGGGCTAGGAGCGTAGCCCCCTAGCGTCCCAGCGTGGAGAGCAGGGCCTCTTCAGGATTGGCGAGGACGACGGAATCCACGAGATGCTTGCCGAGCATGGTCCGGGCCGCCGCCGCGCCCGCTTCGACCGCCGCCACCGTGCCGCAGAGCACGAAATAGGATTTTCCGGTGATCCCTTCGCCCGGAACGAGGCGTATCAGGCGCACGGGAGCCTGTTTGACGGCCCGGTCCGCGGCCGCCACGCCGATGGAGGAATACCGCGCCTCGATGATCGCCACGGCGTCGCCGGGTTCCGCCTGCGAAGGCTTTTTGAGCGCCTCCATCACCTGCGGGGAGAGATTGGACAGCACGTACGAACCCAGAATGCCTTTCCCGGATTCGGCGGCGAGCGCGACCGAGGTTTCCACCGAATCCCTGTCGCCCGCGATGAAGATGAGGTACCACCCGGAACACACGGTCGCGGCGCGCAGAAGATCCACTTGTGCGGCCTTGAGCATGGCGTCGGTCAGGGAGACGCCCGAAGCGATGGTGCGGCACTCCACAATGCCCAGCGTGTCCACCGGCTGGGAAGCATGCTGAAACTGTTCCATCGTTTCACCTCGACGTCCGCTCAGTGCCGCAGGACGGATACCTGAAAGTGACGTTTCGCAAAAAAGTCAGAAATGCGCCCGATGTCGTCTTCGTTCAGGGAATGCGCGTCTTCAAGCTGGTACTCCCGCCCCAGCTGGGCGTATTTGCCCACGCCGAGCTTGTGGTACGGCAGGATGTCGATCCCCTTGAAGTTGTTGTAGCCTTTATACGGCGACAGAAAATCGGCGATGGCCTCCAGTTCGGAGGCGTCGTCGTTGATGTTCTTGAGCAGCGGCAGCCGTATCTTGACGTTGTGCCTGTTGTCGAGCAGGAGTCTGGCGTTCTGGTGGATCAGGGCGTTGTGCACGCCGGTCAGCTCCATATGCCGTTCGGGGTCCATGTGCTTGAGGTCGAACAGGAACAGATCGATGTGGCGGGCCGCTTCCAGAACGGTTTCCGGCTTGGCGTAGCCGCTGGTCTCCACGGCGGTGTTGATTCCGAGCCGGCGACAGGCCGCAAGCAGACTGACGGCGGCCTCGGGCTGCATGAGCGCTTCCCCGCCGCTCAGGGTCACGCCCCCGCCCGACATTTCGTAAAAGGGCCTGTCCTCTTCCACGGTGTCCACGATGTCGGAAATCGCCATCGGCTTGCCGACCATGCTGAGGGCCGAAGTCGGGCACTGTTCCTCGCATTTTCGGCACCCGAGGCATTCCTTGTCGACGTCCAGCGCATGCCCCTGCGGGGTCATGAGGTGAACTCCGGCGGGGCATACCGAAACGCAGGCGCCGCAGTTGGTGCACAGGCGCTGCTGCACCATGATCTGCGGCCTCCGCCGCTGGCTTTCGGGATTGGAACACCACCGGCAGCGCAAGGGACAGCCCTTGAAGAAGACCAGCGTGCGCACCCCGTCCCCGTCGTGGGTGTTGTACTTCTGGATATTGAAGATGAAGGCTTTTCTTTCCAGCATGGTTGTTCTCGCGTAACCGGAGTTGAAGACGGTTGGGGAAATGGGCCCGGACCCGTTTCCGGAGGGGAATGGCTCCCCTCCGAAAGACCGGGATCAGTTGGTCGAATGCAGCATCGTACGGCTGATGATTTCGTCCTGCACGTCCTTGCAGAGCTCCACGAAGAACGCGCTGTACCCGGCGACGCGCACCACCAGCGAGCGGTATTTTTCGGGATGGCGCTGGGCGTCGAGCAGGGTTTCGTTGTCCAGATAGTTGAACTGCATTTCGCCGTTGCCGAGCATGCAGGCCGTCTTGATGAGGGTGATGAGGCCGTTTTCGCCTTCCTGCGAATCCAGCAGCCCGGACATGATCTTGAAGTTGTGGACCATGCCGATATTCATGTTGTCGTTGGACATCTTGGACACGGACTTGATGATCGCCGTGGGGCCCTTGACGTCCGCGCCCTGAGACGGACTGATGCCGTCGGACAGAGGCTTCCACGCCGGGCGTCCGTTGGCCGACGCCCCGAGGAGCTGCCCGAAGGGCGTATTGTTGGAAATGGACAGGGTTCCGTGGCTGAGGACGGAATACAGGGTGCGATATTTGCGGTGCTCCTGCTCCGTAAAGTTGATGAGGTCCGCCGCGATGAGGTCCGCGTAATCGTCGTCGTTCCCGTACTTGGGCGCGGCGAGGCAGGCGGAACGGATGTCGTCGTAGCCTTCAAAGTTGTTCTTCAACGCGGCGTTGAGCTGTTCGAGCGTATATTTTTTGTCGTCGTACACCAGCTTCCTTATCGCCGCCATGGAGTCCGCATAGGTGCCGAGGCCGGACCAGACGACGCCGGGGCCGAAGTTGTACATCGCGCCGCCGGAGGACACGTCGGCTCCCGATTCCATGCAGCCTTCGTACATGATGGACATCAGCGGTTTCGGAGCGAGATCCCGGTGGACGCGCTGGGAGATGACCGTGGCGACGCTCGACCACTTCGTGATGTACCTGATCTGTTCCTTCACGGCGGCCTCGAACTTCTCATAGGTATCGAAGCCGCTCAGATCGCCCATATCGGGGCAGACCTGCTTGCCGTACCACAGCGGCACGCCGTGGTTGAGCACCAGTTCGATGCAGATGGGCCACTGGGTATAAGCCGTGGACGTCCACTGATACAGGCGGCCCGACTTCTGCGGCTCCACGCACCCCATGAGGCAGTAGTCGCGGGCGTCCTCGATGCTCACGCCCTTGGCGAGCATCATCTTGATGTGCGTATCGTCGAAATGGATCGCCGGGAACCCCATGCCCGAACGGATTACGTCCACGATCTTGCGCAGGTAGGCGTGCGGGGATCGGCTGTGCACGCGGGTCGCCAGCGAAGGCTGGTAGATGCGCACGTGGCGCACCGCGTCCATGAGCAGGTAGGTCAGCTCGTTGGTCGCGTCGCGCCCGTCGCGGGTGACGCCGCCGACGCACATGTTGACGAAGGGCTGGTATCCGGCGAAGAACTTGGAGCCGCCTTCGCTGGTGATCCACATCATTTCGGACATCTTGATGAGCATGCACCCGGCGAGATCGAAGGCTTCGTATTCGGTCATGCGGCCCGCTTCGAGGTCGGCCTTGAAGAAGGGATACATGTACTGGTCCACGCGCCCGATGGACATGCCCGTCTGGTTTTCCTCCACGACGAGCAGGGATTCGACGGTCCACACGGCCTGAATGGCTTCCCAGAAGGTGCCGGGCTTGTGCGCGGGCACGCGCGCGTTGACTTCCGCGATCTTGAGCAGTTCCGCGCGGCGTCTGGGGTTCGTTTCCCGTTCGGCCAGCTCCGCCGCGTGCTGCGAAAGACGCCGGGCATAGGCCATCACGCCTTCGGTCGTTTCGATGACCGACTTGTAGAAGTAGATTTTTTCGAGGTGATCCGGGTTGCCGTAGTCGAGACATTCCAGATGCTCCCGGGCCTCGCGCTGGATGTCGAGCATGCCCTTCTTCATCAGGATGACGTCGTAGCCGGGGTTGGAGTCCCCGCCGCCGTTGAGGGCGTGGTAGGAACAGTCGGTGACGAACGATTCGGCGGACAGTTCCCACAGGCCCGCTTCGCGGTACTGCGCCTCGCAGTATTCGTCCACGGACTTGCCCTTCCAGAAGGGGAAGAGTTCTTCGCGCATGATGCGCTTGTCTTCGTCGGAGACGTAGAAGGGGTCCTGAGGGCGGGTGCCGATGGTGTCGAGTTCCTGCTCCATCCAGCGCCACGCGATGTCCGGGGAAAAGGCCCCGGCCCGGGGCGCTCCATTGGGCGCGCCGACGATCAGCTCGTCGTCCTGAATCAGCAGCGGGGCTGTTTCGCAGCAGCGGCGGAAACTGATGGCCCGCAGCAGAATCTTGGGCATTCCCGGATGTTCCTTGGCGAGCTGGGTGAGCACGCGGGCCCGGTAGGTGGTGATGCGCGGGATTTGCTTGAGGAAGTTCTCCTTGAGCCTGACGTGCCGCTCGGTGGGTCCGTCGGGAATGCCTGCGGGCGTGCCCGGATCGGCATACGAAACCGTCGATGCGGCGGAGGCCGCGCCGTTTTCGGACGGCAGCCGCTTGATGATTTCGGAGGAAATGCCCTCAAGGATTTTCTTCAGCGTGGCGCGGTCTTCAGGGCTCAGCTCTCTGGCGGCCTCGGCAAAACGGCTGGTAAAGCTCTCCATAGTCACGATAGCACCTCGTTTGGAATAACACGTCATCGTCCGGTATCCGCCGCTTGGGGGAGAGGCCGGTCAAGGCCGTTCGGCGAGGCGCGAGGCCCCGTCCGCACGCCGACCGGATTCCGAAAGCGGCTCGTCCGTGGGAAATCTGTCCAATATGGCGGCAAGGTTGCCGAACAGCGCGCGTACGGCGCGCGCGTCAAGGGGCCGGTCGTCGGCGGGAGAAGGCGCGTTTCCGTCGTCCGGGACGGGCGTCTGTCGGACCCCGTACCCGACTTTGCGCGTATAGATGAAGTGCAGGGGGGACACGTTGTCCGACGTGATTCCGAACCCGGCGGAGCCGCTCCCCAGCGTCACGGACGGCGTCAGATTGGTGGTCATGCCCATGGCCCCGAACGTCGCGGGCGTGTTGACCAGCAGACGGCCCACCGGCTTTTTCAGGGCGAACTGCCGGATCACGGCCTCGTCCCGCGAGTGGATGACCAGCGTGTGCCCCTTGCGATCGTGCAGCAGGACTTCGATGCATTTCTCGCAAGCGTGCCGCCAGTCCCTTTCCACGTACAGGCTCAGCACCGGAGCCATGATTTCGCCGGAAAACGGATCGTTTTCGTTGACGTACTCGCGCAGCGCCACGAGCAGGCGCGTCCCTTCCGGAACCGCGATTCTCGCGCGGCGGGCGAGGTTTTCCGCGCTCATGCCCAGCACGCCGGGACCGGTGCTGCCGCAGGCCGCGATCACCTCTCCGAGGCGGCGGCGTTCGTCCGGAGTCATGAAATGGCAGCCTTCGGCCCCGAGAGCCTCGCGCACGGCGTCGATGACGCAGGCGTCCACCACCACGGACTGCTCGGCGGCGGGAGCCATGCCGTTGTCGAAGGTCTTGCTCCGCACGATGTCGTGGGCGGCCCGCGCGATGTCGGCGGTGCGCTCGATGAAGGCCGGGCCCTGACCGATGCCCGCGTAGATGAGGGGCTTGCCCGCTTCCCGCGCTTCGTTCAGGAGCGAGGGCACGCCCGTATTGACGATCAGCGCGACGCTCTTGTGGCGCATGAGTTCGCGCGCGCCGCTGCGGCAGGCCGGTTCGAGACAGGCGAGACAGCCTTCGGGCAGGCCCGCCGCCTGCGCGGCCTCGGCCATGAGGGCCACCACGCGCGCCGTGCTGCGCGCCGCTCTGGGATGGGGCGAAAAAACGATGGCGTTGCCCGCCTTGACGGCCATGAACGCCTGATGCGCCGTGGCGGCGATCGGGTTCGCCACGGGAGCCAGCGAGGCGACGACGCCGACGGGCACGCCGATGTCCATCAGCTTCTTTTCGGGATCTTCCGCGAGGATGCCCACGCAGCGCAGACGCAGCAGGGCGTCGAGCACGTCCCCGCAGACGAAGCGGATCTGCGTCAGCTTGTCCCGCCACGAGCCGCAGTCCGTTTCCTCATGGGCCATGACCGCCAGTTCCCCGGCCTGTTCCGCCACGGCCTTCCCCATGGCCGAAACCACGGCGTCAAGCCTGTCCTGCGTGAAGCCCGCCAGCAGCCTTTGCGCTTCGAAAGCGTTTTCAGCGGCGATCCTCGCGTGTTGCATAGAGAGCAAATCGTTGTCCACGATCATGGTCCGTACTCCGAATCTTACGGCGTTCAAAAACTCAGGACGTCAGGTTTTCAAGCGAGTACCGCTTGAGAATGGGCGCGATCTGAGGATGGGGCGAGGGGATCACCACGGAACTGTAGACGTGCGCGCCCATGCGTTCGACCGCCAGCACCCCGGCGTTCACCGCCGTCTGGCAGGCGGAGACGTCGCCTTCGACCAGCACGGAAATGTAGCCGGAAGCCACGTTTTCATAGCCGATCAGCTCCACGCCGCTGGATTTGATCATGGCGTCCACGGCTTCGAGCACAAAGACGATGCCGAAGGTTTCGATCATGCCGAGCGCCTTGAGCTTTGCGTCGGGGAGGGCTTCGATGGCGTGCGTTTCCACGATGGCGTTCACGCCCCGTTCGGGGCGCGGCATGACGTTGTGCGCCGTGAGTTTGCCCACGGAAGCGGCCGCGGACACGCCCGCTTCGGCGGAAGCCTGACAGGCCGCCACGTCGCCCCGCACGATGATCGTGACCAGCGTCGAGCCCACGTTTTCGTAGCCGACAAGTTCCACATCGGCGGCCTTGAGCATGCTGTCGGCGGCATAGATGGCCGGAACCATGCCCTGCGTTTCCACAAGGGCCAGCGCGTCTCCAACGTGATGTTTCATTCGTGTGTCCTTTGTTCCCGGTCTTGACGGCGTTCTCCGCCGTGGAGGGCCGCTCCCGTTCGCTTTGTGCGACTTCAGACAAGTTGCAACCGCTGTGCCAGCGGACCGCATTCCCGTGATGGGAGACGCCCCGGCAGCGAACCGGGCGGGATAGCGGCGGACGCAGCCGTTCGGTCATGACGGAAGGCCGCATGGAAGGTTTTGTGTGACAAAAATGTCGCCATAGATGACAGAAAATGTCGCGCACACGACGCGGCTCCCATGACATGCGGATTCAGGCGAACGGACAGCGGGAACCCTTCATTTTCATGCCGTTCCCGCGTGGACGACAGAACCGCATCCTGAAAGAATGATTGTGTTCACGGCGTGTTCCGGTCCGGCGCGGAAGTTTCGGGCTCCCCCGTCCGGTATAGCGCACGGCGGAGCCCCCCGCCGTCGCTCCAACCTGACGAGTCCAAGGGCGACAGCTTTGTCGCGGCGAAGCGGCGAACCCGTCGGCTACAGGGCCGTTTCGACCTTTCTTCTGCCGTGCCCGGTGAGGGCGTACGTCTGGACCAGATTGCCGGACGCGTCGAGCGATTCGCCTTCGACGCGCGCGATGCCCACGACCTTGAGAGCCTGCAAATGCCGCTTCACGGACTCGGGGGAAAGCTGGCGTTCACCGGGGTAGTCCGGCAGCAGGGCCTCGAAAACGGCCTGCGGCGCACGCGGCGTTCCGTCGAGCAGGAGCGCGCCGATGGCGAGGCGGAGAGGCGGTTTCATTCCGAACATGACGTTCCTCAATTCACGTTGCGCAGATTGACGGAATCTCTGGGGTTGCCGATGACGAGACACATGCCCGCGAAGATGGCGGCGGCCCCGGCGATGAGGTTGCGCGTGATTTCCACGTCCGTGAACAGGGCGCTGAACACCACCCCCCAGAGCGCGTAGGTGATGTTCAACGCCATGGCGCGGCTTACGCCGGTCATGTTCATGGCGTTGTACCAGCAGCGGTAGGAGATGCAGCCGATGACGCCCCCCAGCGCGAAGAAGAATACGCCGGGGCTGGTGAGGGCGTCCGCCAGCAGGCCGGGAACGTCGCGACCCTCGGTCAGCGAAAGATGGATCAGGACCACGGGCACGATGACGCAGGCGTACAGCAGGCTCGAAACGATCTGGTAGATGTTCAGGGCCACGCCGGGCTCGATGAGATCCATGCTCGAAGTGACGCACACGCCCTCCGCCGCCCAGCCGAACGCGGCGAGGAACGCAAAGGCGATGCCGAGATAAAACGCGGGGCCTCCGGCGGATTCCGGCGGAGTGTAGCCGATGGCGACGGCCCCGGCGACGCACAGCGCAAGGCCGCCCCACGCGCGCGGGCTGACCCGCTCCTTGAGGAAGACGAGGGCGAGCAGGGCGGCGATGGCGGGATAGAGCGAGGTGATGGGCAGGACATAGGCGGGCCCGGCGAGCGAGAGGGCCAGCAGGTAGCCGCCCATGCCGAGAGGCGCGCCGAACAGTGCCCCGAGGATGCAGAAGCGTCCGGGTTTGCTGAAGAGGGTCCGCAAAAGTTCCTTGCTCTTGCCCTGCGAGGCGTTCACCGCGAACGAGAAGCAGGTCCCGAAGAAATCGTGCAGGCCCGCCGCCAGCAGCGGGGCGAACAGCCACAGCGCGGGAGCGTCGAAAGGCTTCTCCGCCAGCCCATTGCCGAGGGTCAGGCCGTCGAAGCTCCAGATCATGCCGGAGATCAGGGCGAGGGCCAGTCCCTTTCTGGCGAAGCCCAGTTCCTGCCGTTCGCGCAGCCGTGCGAGATCGTTCATGACGCTGTCCTTTGGAAAGTTGAAAAACGGGGAGGGGAAAGGGAACCTGTTCCGAAATGCGGTCCCTTTCCCCTCCCTTTATTCTTCAAAGATGTTTGACTGGTCGGCGCGGCCTCGGGGGAGTCCCGGTCATGACGACCGGGAAAGAGGAAAGGTCGCCCGGAATCGGCTATGCGCCGAGGTGCTTGCGGTAGGCGGCTGCGTCCCACAGGGCGGCGACGGCGGAGGCGTCGTCGGGAC
>CAUHBW010000111.1 GCA_959604115.1 uncultured Bilophila sp.
GGTCGCCCTTCCTGAGAATTTCCACCACGTTGGAGCGGCAGCGGATGTCGCATTTCCCCGTCTTTTCGGCCACCGGAACAAAGGTGTTGGTGGGCTGGGCCTTGGCGTCGTATTCGCAGGCGAAACGTTCGCAGAACCCGCAGTACATGCAGGGGTTGTGCACCATGCCGTCCGGCGTGGTGTAGGATTCGGACGCGATGGCCGCCGGAATCATGTAGGGGCGGCAGCCCGTCTTTTTGGCCGCCGTCTCGAACTTGGCGAGCACGGGAGTCTTGATCAGCGGGGGCATCGGATAGGGTTTGGAGCGTTTGCCGTCGAAGGGGCCGGGTTCGCCGGAAACGCCGATGGCCAGCTCGAAGGCGGTGTAGTACGGCTCCATCTCCTCGTAGGTGAGGGGATAATCCTGCAACTGGTAGTCCGGACCGAGCTTGTTCTTGCCGTACCGTTCGTCCGTCAGCGTCTTGATCCGAAAGTCATAGGGCGAGAAGCGGAAGTTCATGCCGTTCCAGTGCGTGCCCGCGCCGCCGAGGCCGTCCCCGAGCAGGAAGGAGCCGAGCCTGCGCATGGGCAGGGCCCGCATGGCTTCCGTGTTGCGGAACGTGATGGTTTCGCGGGAAAGGTCCTGCATGAGCGCGTAGTTGACGGCGTACCGCCATTCGTCGTGCATTTCCTGAAAATCCTCCAGCCCCCGGCGTTCGCCGCGTTCGAGCCCGACGCCGGTCAGCCCGGCCTTGGCGCATTCGGCGAGCACGAGGCCCCCGAGAAAGCCCACGCCCACGGTGACCACATCCACCTTCTTCAATGTCTTGGCCATGTCGTTCTCCTCGCTCTATTGCATGCTGGACAGGGATACGGGGTCTATCTTCTGGAACGTGTCGCTGGTCATCAGATACTCGTAGGCCATCTGCGCGCCGGGGTATTCCTTCATGCGCCAGCCGTTCATGTCGTTGTTGCCGTTGTAGAGGGGATCGGCGTACGCGCCCGCCAGCACGGCGGACTTCAGGAGCGAGAAGAACTGCGCGGAGCTGAAGCCCTGCGTGGGGAGCTTGCCCGCCTCGCAGTCGGTGAGAATGGCGTCCTGCCGCGCGCCGTCCAGCTTGGGGAAGTCCTTCCCGAAGCGTTCGCGGGCGGCGGCGTTCAACGCCTCAAGACCCTGCCGGAAGAGATCGCGGCGCAGCAGCGCGGTCTGCGTGCCCTGCGTGGGCGCGCCGGGGAAATACGGCCCCTCGTTGTATTCGCGGGCGTTGTAGCCGTAGGCTCCGGCAAGCTGGTTGTCGATGAAGTAGGGAACGGCCAGTTCCTTCGCGCCGGGACCGGTTTCGTCCTTGGGGAAAATCCGCTCGGCTGCGTCCGCCAGCGTGGCGAACTCCAGTTCGTTGGCGAAGAACATCCAGCCCCGGTTCAGGGGGTTTCCCTGCGCCGCCGCGTGGGCCGCATGACCGCCCTCCGCCGCCAGCGAAACCGTCGAGAAGCCAAGCGCCGCCGCTGCTCCTGTCACCAGACCGGTGTACTGGAGAAATTTGCGTCTGCTGAGATCGTTTTCATCAGGCATGTGCACGCCTCCTTTTCGTCCGACGCTACAACCAGCCCACGAATATAACTATGATTTTTGCGGGTTGGACGGCTTCATCGATTGGACGCCCCGATCCGGACGAAGGCACGGCAAAGAGCGCGGAAAAGGATACGCCCCGGAAGCGGCGGGGGCCGCATCGGTGCCTCGCCCAAGGAGAACCTCCCGCGTGCCGACGGCGGAGACGGTCCGGTTCGCCGCCGCTCCCGCGCGGCCCGGTCCGGGCATGGCGCGCAAAAAGCATGCGGAGGCCGCTTCACCTTTCTCCATACCTCGACTATCATTGCGCACTACCGCCATGCGGGACGCCTGCGGGCGGCGCGGCGGGAAACCGGAGGAAGGCATGTCATCCGTACTGATAGTCGAAGATCACGCACTGTTCCGAAGCGGCCTCAAGCAGCTCATCGGCATCGAGCCGGACCTGACGGTCGCGGGCGAGGCGGGAGACGGGCTGGCGGGCATCCGGCTTGCCCGGTCCCTGCAACCCGACCTCGTCCTGCTGGACATCTCCATGCCCGAGATCAACGGCGTGGACGCCATTCCCCGCATCCGCGAGGCGGCTCCGGACGCCCGCATCCTCATCGTGTCCATGCACGCCACCGCCGGGCACGTGCGCGCCGCGCTCAAGGCCGGGGCCGACGGGTATCTGCTCAAGACCGCGGACGAGGACGAATTCCTCGTCGCCATCCGCGCCCTGCTCCGGGGACGAAAGTACATGAGCACGGAACTCACCGGGTCCATGATCATTTCCTATGTGGGCGACAACGCCGAGGCGGCCTCGAAGGCGGATACCCTCACGCCCAAGGAAAAGATGGTTCTCAAGCTCGTCGCGGAAGGCAACAGCAACAAGGACATCGCCGCCAAGCTGAATCTCTCGGTCAAGACCATAGACACCCACCGGTCCAGCTTCATGAAAAAGCTGGACCTGCACAACGTCCGGGAAGTGACGCGCTTCGCCATGCAGAACGGGCTTGTGGGAGACGGCATTGACTAGCCCGCGCCGCCGTGCCGCGAAGGGCGCGCCCATCGGACGTTCTCCAAACGCGGGCCGCTCCTCCCCCAAAACCGCCCGGAAGCCGGGAACCGCCGCACGCGGAACGTACCGGAACAGGGAAACGTTCCGCTCCGGGCAGGAAATCGAATTCCCCGCGCACGGAATGCGCGCCGTCAGGATGGCGAAACCGCGCGGAGCGACGGGCGGGACCGCCATACTCGAAACGCTCCCTTCCGAACGCGGGCGATTCGCCGGTTTGACCGCCGACCGGGACGCGCACGGGACGCGTTCCTTGTACAGCCGGTGCGAGGCCACGCCGTGTTCCGACCGGGACGCGCGGACGCGCTCCGCAAGACGCCGCATGCTGGTCGTCGTCCTCGCCCTGCTGGCGTTTTGGTGCGCGCCCCCGGCGTTTCCCTCCCCGGACGACAACAGCCTCGTCGTTGCGCTGGAACGGTTCCCGGAAGGCTTCAACCCCGCCGTCGCCAGCGGCAGCCTGACCAGCCAGATCGGCGCGCAGCTTTTCGCCGGGCTCGTCCGCATCGAACGGGGAACCCCCGTTCCCTACCTCGCGGAATCGTGGGAGATCAACGACCGAGCCACGCGGTTTCGCTTCCATATCCGCAAGGGCGCGACCTTCCACGACGGCACGCCGATCACCGCGAAGGACGTGGCCTTCTCCATCCGCGCGGCGAAGGAGCACCATCCGTTCCGCTCCATGCTCGCGGCGGTGGACGCCCTCATCGTCGCGGACGATCTGACCCTCGATCTGGAAACGGCGATCCCCCAACCCGCGCTCCTCCGATGCTTCATCCCCGCGCTGGTGCCCATTCTGCCCGCCCATGTCTACGGCGACGGCCAGCCCCTCGCCGCGCACCCGGCCAACCGGGCGGTCGTGGGCTCCGGCCCCTTTCGTCTGGTTTCGCTCGACGAGCGGACCGTCGTGCTCGAACGGTACGAACGCTTTTTCCTGCCCGGCAGGCCCTACCTCGACCGCGTGATCTTCCGGGCCTACTGGGGACAGACGGAAATCCCGCTGGCGATCATGCAGGGCGAAGCCGACCTCTACGCCTTTTCCTCGCTCGGGGACGAGGAGCGCATCTTCCGTTCCCGCCCGGACATCGAGGTCACGCGCGCCGAGTTCGGCCCGCTCCACCCCTTCGCCCTGATGGTCTTCAACTACCGCAACCCGCTGTTCCGTTCGCCCGAAGTCCGCAAGGCCCTCGCCATGAGCATCGACAACCGGGCTCTGGCGGAAGCCGTCCCCGGCGGCGTGCGGCCCATGTACGGCCCCATCCCGCCCGGTTCGTCGTGGCACTCGCCCGTGTCCACGCCCTACGATCCCGACGAGGCCAACCGCATCCTCGATCGCGCGGGATTCCCCCGCGACGAGAACGGCATCCGTTTCACCGTGGAAATCGACTACGAACCCTCGGCGCAGTTCACCCTGTCGCTGCTCAAATACCTGCAAAGCCAGTTCATCCGCACCATCGGCGTCTATTTCCGGATACGCACCGCCGAAACCCCGGAGTCGTGGGCGGAACGCGTGACCAGCGGGGCGTTCGAGGTGACGATGGACGAGCTGTACGGCTGGCACGACCCCGCCATCGGCATCGAGCGCATCTACGCCACCAACACGTCGCCCATCCTGTGGTCGAACATGAGCCGCTACAGCGATCCCGAGGTGGACGCCCTGTTCCGCGCCGCCTCCGCCGAGAGCGACACCAAACGGCGCAAGGCGCTCTACGCCTCGCTTCAGGAACGCCTCGCCCGCGAACACGTCGCCCTCTGGCTCTGCACCATCCCCTACGCGACCATCCGCAACCGGAACCTGCTGCACGTGGCCGATCAGCCCTTCGGCATCCTTTCGCCGCTGGACGAAGCCCGCTGGAAACGACCATGAACCTCCCCGACAAAAGCATCGCCACCCGCATCGCCCTGCTCCTCGGGCTGTTCTGCCTCGTGCTGTGCGCCTTCCTCGTCTCCCTGCTCCAGCTGCTCAAGACGCTGTCCGAGGAAGCCGACGACACCGTGAACGTCACCCTGCCCAACATGGCGACGGCTTCCTACATCACCAAGGAAAGCGAATGGGTGAAGGGCATCCTCCACGACGGCATCCTGTGTACCGACCGGCTCGTGCACCTCGGGGTCATACAGGAAATCAAGGCCCGCGGCTTTCCCGAAAATGTGCTCCAAAGCCTCGACACGCTCACGGTGGACGAGGGGATCAGGGAAAAAATACGCAACAACATCAACGAACTGGACGGAATCCTGCTGGCGGCCAACCGGGCCGTCGCCCGGCGCATCGACAACCTGCGGGACACCGCGCGCATCGTGCAGCGCATCCGCAAGCTGAACGGGGATCTGCCCCGCATCGAGCGCGAACTCGTCGCGTCGGGCATGGCGCGGACCGATCCGGCCTTCGCAACCTGGCGGAACACCTGTTCGGACGTGTTCGCCGACATGCTCCTGCTGTCCATGCACCACGACCGGCCCTATTCCCTGCGGCTCAAGAGCGAAATCCGCTCCGGCCTCAAGCGGATGAGCGAGGCGTCCGAAGCCGTGAAAAACCTTTCCCGCCGCCCGGAGGATCTTTCGGCGGTGATCGCGGCGATGGCCCTGTCCGACGACGGCCTGCTCGCGCTCTACGAGGAATACACCGCGCTGGAGAGCGAGATCGACACGCTCAAGATCACGCATCAATATACCTCCAACAGCCTCATCGAGTCCTCCAACGCCATTTCCCGACAGGCGTGGGAAGGGATACAGGCTTCGAAAAAGACCCTCTACGACCGGTACGCGATCATCGTGTCCACAGTGGCCGTAACCTTTTTCCTCGCCATTTTCCTCGCGGTCTTCATCTACCGTTCCATCGTCCGCCACGTGGTCGATCCGATCAAGAAACTGAACCGCTGTATGCTGGACCGGGTGCACCGCATTCCGACCCCCTTCCCGGAATCCGTCCGCTACGAGCTGGCGGAAATGACCTCTTCGGTGCGCTACTTCACCACGGAACTGGAAAAGCACGAGCGGGAGCTGCTCCACTCGCACGAGCACCTCGAAAGGCAGGTGGCGGAGCGCACCCGCGACCTCAAGACGCTTTCGGAAAAGCTCCTCGCGGCGCAGGAGGACGAGCGGTTCAAGCTGGCCTCCGAGCTGCACGACAACATCGGGGCCACGCTCGGGGCGATCAAGTTCGGCATGGAACGCTCCCTGCGTTCGGTCCGCGCCCTGCCCGCCCATGAGCTCCAGCCGGACATCTGCGACACGCTGGCGACCTCCGTCTCGCTGGTCAAAAAGCTGGCGATGCACCTGCGGCGCATCCAGAACGAACTGCGCCCGCCGCAGCTCGAACTCGGCCTCGAAGCGACCGTCGCGGACTTCTGCGAAGAGTACGGGCGGGTTTTCGCCTCGCTGCCCATCGATCTTTCCGTCGCGCTGGACGAGGACCGGCTGCCGCCCAACCTGCCCATCGTGATCTTCCGCATCATTCAGGAGGCGCTCAGCAACATCGCCAAGCACAGCGGAGCCACCCGCGCGTCCGTTTCGCTCGGCATGGACGGCGACGTCCTCCGGCTGGAAATCCGCGACGACGGCAAGGGGTTTTCGGTGGCGGAAAAGCTGGCGGACGTGAGCGTGAAGTCCGGCCTTGGCCTGAAGAGCCTCCGCGAACGCGCCCAGCTCAGTTCCGGCGCGCTGACCATCGACTCCGCACCGGGCCGCGGCACCGTCATCACCGTGCTCTGGGACGAGGCGGCCTTGCGCGGCTGACGCGCCCGCCTACGGGAGAAACGCCGGCGCAGGAGACACCCTCGCCCCGGCGTCTGCCCGCTCCAGCCGGAAGAAGCCGCACGATGTCTCCATCCCGCCTCACACCGTCGCCGCCTCACGCAGCCGGGGAAACCGCTCCGCGTACGCTTCCCGCAAGGCCCGCCCGGTGCTCACCGCCGCCCGCCTCCCCGAATAGCCCGTGATGGGACCGTGACGGCCCCCCTCTCCGTGCGGTGCTGGCGGGGCAACCATTCAAGCAAAGGTTGAAGGATTTGCCCGGAGGGGCTTTGCCCCGATGCGCCTGCGCGTACCTGCCCGGCAGGCCGCGTTGCGGAAAACGCCCGGATGCTGGGGGGTGCATCCGGGCGCTCGCGTGGGGGGAAAGTTCAGGTGAGCAGTTATGAACGGTGCGCGCAGGGAGGATGAGGCGGCTTCGGCGGACCGGGAGGAGATGGTCCGGAGAAGCCGCCTTTCCGGCCTCAGGCCGCGGCTTCGCCGGACTCCCGGACCGAGCGGAGGGAACGGCCCTTGCGGTAGATGATGATGGCGACGCAGCAGCCGAGCAGGCTGATCCCGGCGAGGAAGTAGAAGATGACCGAGTAGCCTTCATTGCCGTAGACGTCGAGCCAGTGTCCGAACAGGGGCGGGAACAGGCCGTCGGGCAGGTAGCCGAGCAGGCTGATCACGCTGACCGCGATGCCGGTGTACTGGGGCGGGATGCTCACTTCCTCCATGCAGGCGAACATGGTCGTGTAGATGACGAGGCCGAAGAAGCTGAACAGCATGGTGAGCAGGATGATCACCGCGTTGGACGTGCCCTGCGGCAGGGAAAGGATGACGAACAGCATGGCGATGATGACGACGAAGCAGGCGGAGAGAATCTTGGCGGCGGAGCCGATCTTGTCGGAAACGTAGCCGCTGAAGGGTCCGGTCAGGACGCGCAGCCCGAAGGCCCGGATGGTGCCGAGCACCGCGCCGAAGGCGATGGACGCGCCGAGGACGTTGGTGGTGTAGGGCGTCATGTAGGTGATGCCGATGTACATGCCGTAGCCGCAGAAAATCAGGACGACCATCATCCACACGGCGGGCAGCTTCATGACCGTCAGCGCGCTCTTGAAGACGTTTTCCTGCGGCGCGGGGACGTCGTTGTTGTACGGGGTCTTGTCCTCCACGAAGAAGGCGACCGCCACGGCGGCGACAGAGCAGAACCCGGCCTGTCCGAGCAGCATGAGGTGGAAACCTTCGATGTTGCTGGCGCCGCTGGAGTAAATCCACGCGCCCACGAAGCCGATGATCGACGAGAAGATGCCGGTGGTGCCGTAGAAGGTGCCGAACATGCGGCCCTGTTCGTCCTTGCTGCCGGTGTCGCGGATGGCCTTGATCAGCGTGGGCCACTGCACCGTGTTCGCGGCGATGGCGAGCAGCGCCCAGATGATCTGCGCCGCGCCGTAGGAGGTGTGGAACGCGAAGTAGGCGTTCAGCCCGCACATCATGATCAGGGAAAGCAGCAGCAGCTTTTTCGGGGAGCCGCGGTCCGCGAGCACGCCGCCGGGGATGTACAGGGACATGCTGACGGCGGTGAAGATGGTCATCAGCAGGCCGAGCTCGTTGTTGCTGGCCTGCGTGGCCTCGCGGATGACGTCGTAGAACTTGATCTGCACGTACGGCAGGGCCATGGACGACGAGAAGGTGATGCCGAGCGCGAACAGGCGCATGTATTTCATGAAGTTGGTCATGACGGGCTCCTGAATGGGGTTAGGCGCGGTAGACGGTCCTGCCGCCGACGACGGTCCGCACGACCCGAACGTCCAGCAGATCGTCCGGGGCGGTTTCCAGCGGATTCCGGGAAAGGACCACGAGGTCGGCGAGGAAACCTTCGCAGATGGTCCCCTTCTCCGTCTCGGCGAACATGGAGCGCGCGGCGTTGACCGTCCACGCGCGCAGGGCGTCGTAGACGGAAATGCGCTGATCTTCCCCGAGGATGCGCCCGCTCTTGGTGCGGCGGGTCGTGGCGGCGTACATGCTGAGGATGGGGTCGAGCGGCGTCACCGGAAGGTCGGTGTGCAGGCAGAACGGGATGCCCCGCTTTCTCGCGCTGGCCACCGGGTCCATGCGCAGGGCGCGTTCCCCGATGAAGCGGTCGCGGTGCAGGTCGCCCCAGATGTGCACGTGCCCGACGAAGAAGTTGGCGATGATCCCGAGCTTCGCCATGCGGTCAAGCTGATCCTCGGACGCCATCTGGCAGTGGACGAGGATGTGCCGGGCGTCGGGCCGGGGAAAGGCCGCCTGCGCCGCTTCGATGGCGTTGATCGCCTCCTCGATGGCGTTGTCGCCGTTGGTGTGGATGGCGATCTGGCATCCGGCGCGGTGGTAGCGTTCCACGCGGGCCCGCAAATCCTCGGGCGAGTGGTGGAGAAGCCCCTTTTCCGCCGTGCCGAGGTACGGCTCCCCGACGCTGGCGGTGCGGCCCTGAATGGACCCGTCGAGCAGCAGCTTGATCGATCCGAGCCGGAGACGATCGGAGCCGAACCCGGTCACGAGGCCGCCCTCCATGAACGGGATGTACCCGTAATCCATGATCACCAGATAGAAGCGCAGGTTCAGCTCCCCTTCCCTTTCCAGCTCGTGGAAGGCGCGGAGGATCTGCCGCTGGTTGCCCATGTACCCGATGGAGCCGTCGCCTATGCTGCACACGCCCTTGGCGTTGGCCGCCGCGATGCCCTTGCGGAACGCGCCCTTGTACTCCTCGACGGTGTACTTGGGGATGACGCCGAGGGCGAGGTTGTAGGCCTGCCCGACGAGCAGCCCGCTCGGGAGGCCGTCCTCACCGATGTGGATTTCGCCCTGTCCGCCTTCGGGAAGCGGGGTATCCGCGCGGATGCCGCAAAGCTCCAGCGCCCGGGTGTTGACGTAGGCGAGGTGCCCGCTCCCGTGCATGATGAAGACGGGATGATCGGCGCAGGCGGCGTCGATGTCCGCCCGGACGAGGTGGCGCATTTCCTCGACCATGCTGTCGTTGTAGCCGTACCCGACGACCCATTCGCCCGCTTTCTTGGTTGCGGCGTTTTCGCGGATCATGTCCTGCAACTCAGCGATGTTCTTGATGTGATAGCAGGTGAACTGGAGGAATTCGCACTCCGCCCAGTCCGTGACGTGCGCGTGGGACTCGATGAATCCGGGAATGAGAGTCCCGCCCTCAAGATCGATGCGCTCGGTGTCGTCCGTGATCTGCCGGAACACCTCTTCGCGGTTCCCGACGGCGGCGATCCTGTCCCCGACGGTGTACACGGCCTCGACCGTGTGCCCTTCGGCCTGCATGGTCAGGATCGTTCCGTTGTAGAATACCTTTCTGTCCATAGCTCGCTCCTGTGACGTGCGGGAAGGCACGTTTCTTTCACATGGTGCCGTTCTACAGGAGCGGCGGCGCGGGCGGTATCGGGGATTCTCCTGAAAGCGCACCGGGAAATCCCCTAGGAACGCGGGGGCGACGGGCATGCGTGGGCTTTCCGGGCGGCGAGCCCCGGCAAACGCGCGGTCCCGGAGGCCGCGCCTCCCTCCCGGCGCGTCGGCCGCAAGCGGATTCCAAGGTGGAGGATGAAACGCTTCTTCCGTGCGGCGCGGCGGACCCTCGCGTATCCGGCGGGCGCGACGTCTCCGGCGACGTTTCCGATCGCCAAAAACACGATCTTCACCTTCCCCGTCGCGTTTCCGTTGACACGCACGCGAAGCGTTTGCTAGGCCCTAAGGAAAGCGATGAACCATTCCAATCGGCGATAAGAAGATTTTTATATACGGATACTTATCGTCTATCG
>CAUHBW010000112.1 GCA_959604115.1 uncultured Bilophila sp.
AGGTCGGCCTGCCCGCCTCCTTCGGCGTTCGCTACCCGCACGAGCTGAGCGGAGGCCAGTTGCAGCGCGTCTGCATCGCGCGCGCCCTGGCCGTCAGGCCGCGCATCATTCTTCTGGACGAAGCCATCAGTTCTCTGGACGCTTCCACGCAGGTGCAGGTCATGGACCTGCTCATCGAATTGCGCAAGGAGCTGGGGCTTTCCTATCTGTTCATCACCCACGACCTCACGAGCATCACCTATCTCTGCGATCGCGTGGTCTTCATGAACAACGGGGAAATCGTGGAACGGGTGGACGACATCCGGCGGATTGCCTCGATCCGCAACCCGTACGCCAGACATCTGCTGGAGTCGGTCATGGGCCTCGGCGTGGAGCACGGCGGAGGGCCCTTCCCGGCGGAGGCGGCGGTTTCCGACCGCAACGCCGACGTGCCGATGACGTCCGTCGCCTGAAGCCGGATGCCCGCCCCCGACCAAACCAAGGAAGCCCCGCCCATGACGACCGCAGCCACGGCCCACTCCCCGAACCGCCGCGTGCTCCGCAATGCGGAGTATGCGGGGATACTGCTGCCCTTCGTTCTTTCCACCATGACCCAGCCCCTCCTGAGCGCGGTGGACACGGCGGTCATGGGGCGGCTGTCCGATCCTTCCTACATCGCCGGGGTGGCGGTGGGGGCGGTCATCTTCAACACCGTCTACTGGCTGCTGGGCTTTCTGCGCGTCGGCTCCACGGGCTTCAGCGCGCAGGCCTCGGCCGAGGGCGGGGGAGAGGCGCTGTACAAGGCGCTGCTGCCGCCCGGCGTCATGGCGCTGGGGCTGTCCCTCGCCATTCTGCTGTTGCGGCGGCCCATCTTCGAGGGAGCCATGCTGCTGCTCCGGCTGGACGCCCCAAGCCGGGCCGTGGCTTCGACCTACTACTTCATCCTTGTGTGGGGCGCGCCTCTCGTGCTGCTCAATTATGTGGTGCTGGGCTGGCTCATGGGCCTTTCGCGCATCCGGGCCACCCTGTTCATGCAGATCGGCAGCAACGTGCTCAACATGATTCTTGATATTCTCTTCGTCGGCGTTTTCGGGTGGGGGGTGGAAGGCGTCGCCGCGGCGACGCTCATCGCGTTGCTGTTCGCCTTCGTAGCGGGAATGCTCTCCCTGCGCCGGGCCCTGTTCTCCTGTTCGCCGCCCGAAGACGGCAAACCCGCCGGACTCCGCGCCCTGCTGCGCACCGCGCTCAATCCAGCGGACATGTGGCGCATCGCCAAGGTCAACGGGCATCTCTTCTTGCGCACCGTCTGCATGTTGGCGCAGACCAACATCTTTATGGCGACGGCTTCGGGCTTCGGCACCGTGACGCTTTCCGCCAACGCCATCCTCATCCAGATAATGCTCATCTTTTCCTATGTGTTCGAGGGAATAGCCAATGCGTCCAGCGTGTTCGCCGGGCGCGCCTCGGGCACCGGCAATCGGGAGCTCATGGAAGATACGCGCCGCATGACCCTGCGCTGGACCCTCGGGAGCGCGGTGTTCATGACGGCGGTCTATGGCCTGTGGCAAGTCCCCGCGCTGTCGCTGTTCACGGATTTGCCGGATGTGCTGGCCGAAGCCGCGCGCTACGCGCCCTGGGGGCTGGCCTTTCCTCTGCTGGCGGGGGCGGGGCTGACGTATTACGGCATGTTCACGGGCAGCAGCGTCACGCGCCCCGTCTTCATCTCCACCCTGCAAGCCTTGATCGCGTTCATCGCCGTATGGGCGATGGCCGTGCCGCTGCTCGGCAATGACGGGTTGTGGCTGGCCTATCTTGTCTTTTACTGGGGGCGTTCGGCCTTTCTTGTACGGCATATGGCCGACCTGAAGCGGATACGGCCTTTTTCCGGGGAATGACGCGGGAACGGGCCGATTCCGCGTCGATCAACACACGCGGATTCTTGAAACGGAGAACTCTTTGGAAGCGCTGTTGCGTGCTTGGGAAGAAACGACTCCCGGACGGAAACGGACCGTGTCCCTTATGGATGAGGGCATGGCCTTCCCCATGACCCTTATTGCGGGGACGCGTCCGGGAAAAACGGTTCTGCTGACGGCGGGCATACACGGCTGCGAATATTGCAGCATTCAGGCGGCTATCGAACTGGCGGCGCAATGGACCCCCGAACAGGTCTCCGGGCGCGTCGCCATCGTGCACGTCGCCAACATGTCCGGCTTTTGGGAACGGTTGCCCGCCATTGCGGCGGAGGACGGCAAAAACCTGAACCGCGTTTTTCCCGGCAACGCCGCCGGAACGCATTCCGAAAAGCTGGCGTACGGCATCTCGGAATTGCAGGCCCGCTCGGACTTCTACATCGACATGCACGGCGGCGATCTCCACGAGAGCCTGCATCCCTTTGTTTTTATTCCCGGCAGAGCGGAACCTCGGGTGACGGAAGCCGCCCGCGAGGCGGCCGGGGTTCTTGCCGTGGACACGCGGGTGCTCTCTTCGGCGACTACGGGCGCATACAACTCCGCCGCCGTTCGCGGAGTGCCTTCGCTGCTCATCGAGCGCGGGGGCAACGGGGTCTGGAGCCGGGAAGAGGTGGACGCCTATAAGCGGGATATCATCGCGGTGTTGCATCATCTCGGGGTGCTGCGCGGGGAAACGGATGCGGCGCGGGACGGGAACGGGGCCGGGGCGCGTCAGCGGGAAACGGTCGCGGCGTATCTGGAAGCGGACGGCGAAGGCTGCTGGTATCCCGCGGTGAAGCCCGGCGAGCACGTGCGGCAAGGCGCGGCGCTGGGGGAGCTTCGCGACGTATTCGGGAAAACCGAAAAAGTCCATTATGCCCAATGTGACGGCACCGTCCTTTATATGACCGTCTCATTGGCCGTGAAGGCGGGAACCCCGTTGGTGGCCTACGGGTAGATGAGGCCCCGTTGTCCCGCGCGGTCGTCATCGGGATTCGTGACGGAATCCGCGCGGGGCGGCTTCGCTTCGGAATGCGGTTGCTTACCCGATCCCCCTACGTTCAGGAGATGCGATGGAGTTTCGACAACTGGAATGTTTCGTCACCACGGCGGAGCTGGGCAGCATGCACCGGGCTGCGGAAGCGCTCTTCACTTCACAATCCAGCGTGAGCAAGCACGTTTCCATGCTGGAAGAGGAGCTCGGCAAGCAGCTCTTTCTGCGGACCAACCGGGGCGTGCGGCTGACCGACGTCGGACGGGAGATCTACCATCATGCGTGCGGCATTCTCCAGAACATACGCACGATAAAGGAGATGGACTCGACCGCGCCGCGCCGGAGGATAAGCATCGCCTGCTATCCGTCCACCATGATCTCGCATCTGTTCTGCTTTCTCTACAATGCCGTCAATGCCGCCGAGTACCACATGGCTTTCCGGGAAGGTACGGTGCGGGAAATCATCAATTATGTCGACGACGATACCGCGGACATGGGCATCGTGTACTTTTCCAGGGAGCAGCGCAGGAACTTCGAGCATGTCCTCGGGCACAAGGAACTCGAATATGTGGAAATTTCGCAGCACGAGCCGTGCATCTACGTCGGGCCGCACAGCAGTCTCTACGAACGGGAAGCCATAGCGTTTTCGGAATTGGAACATATCCGCTTCATCCAGCCGCTGCACGACTTTTTCTCCATAGAGCATCATCTGGATACGCTGAGCGTGGGGTTGGCCAGGACCAGTCGGTTCAAGAGCTTCTTTTCCACGAACAGCGACAATCAAATCATCGAAATGCTGCTGCACACGGACATCTGCAGCTTCGGCATCCGCCTGATGAACGACGATTTCCGCAAGTACGCCATACGGGACATTCCCATGAAGGACTGCGGCAAGTGCCTGAGTTTCGGCTATATCAAGCGGAAACGGCATAAGCTCCCCGCTGAGTATGCCCTTTTTATCGACATGGTGCGCGAGCGTTTGTGCCATGTGCAGAGTGTCCGGGATGACGCCGCCGCCCAAAGGCAGGAATGCCGCTGACTCCGAACGGCCGTTCGGGGACGGACGAATTGGAAAGAACGTCCGAAAGCGAAGGGTGGAGTCCGATGTCATCGGCCGAAAAAAGGATGCACGACTTGATCACGGAGAAAGGCGGCTCTTCGGGGCCGCCTTTTGGCGTTCATGCGGCAAGGGGGACGGTGGCGCGGGGATCGCCTGGAGGGCGACGCCCTGTACCGGGGCGGACTCCGTACGGTCCGGCGTTCGTCGGATGATACTCATTGCGCGCCGTGCGGCTCCCTCTACAATCGGTTGAAACGACACGATTGTTCAAAGAAGGTTCCCTGCGTTTCCCCACATCCCGGACGCTCGGGCATTTCGGGTGGCGGGAACCACGACGTCTGGGCCATGAAGGGGGCCGCCGGGCTGGCGCAACACGAAATGGAGGAAAGACCGTGAACGATGCCGACCGTGATCTTCTGCTTGCCGTATCCGGGCTGCTGCACTACCCCGGCGACGACTTTTTCTTGCAGGCGCGTTCCTTCGAGGACGTGTGCGACCTGCTGCCCGTGGTGCGGGCCTGCCCGCTGCGGGCGTTCATCCGGGCGTCCCGCTCGCTGGGGCTGACGAAGCTGCGTCAGGACCATGCGGCGGTGTTCGACAGGGACAGGCGGTGCAGCCTGTCCCTCGCGCGGCACCGCTACGGGGACGATCCCCGGCTCGGGCGCGCGCTGGCGGGGCTGAACGAACTCTACCGGGACGCGGGATTCGAGCCGAAGCGAGGCGTTCTGCCGGACTATCTGCCGCTGGTGCTGGAATTCTTTTCCCTCGCCCCGGACTGGGCGCGCGAGGTGTTTCTCGAAGGCTTCGGCAAGGAGCTTCTCGGCGTCTACGCCGCGCTGGAGGCGCGCCACCCCGGCAGTCCCTACGTGTCCCTGTTCCGCCCCCTCGTCGCCGTCCTCGGCCTCGTCCCCGAACAGCGGCTTCCCGCCAGAGTGGAGGAGCTTGCGGAGTAGGGGACGCCGCTCACGGAGTTTGTGACGCTCACGGCGTGGGCCGCCGCGACCTTTCGGGTGCCGATGCGTCCCGCCCGGCTTCCGACGGCACGGGGCGCGCCGGTTCCCGTCCGCCTGCACGCCCGAATACTGGGGCATGGCGTTCCCGTTCGGCATGTACGCCGCCTGCACCGCCATGCCCGCCAAGGCGTCGCCTTTCGACGTCCTCATGCCGCTGCCCGAAGCCTTGCCCGCCGTCGCGCTCGCCGCGTGGTTCGGAGTCTTCGCGGCATGGCGATCACCACGGGGGCGATTGTCCGACGACGCCCTCCGCCGAATGATCCGACGCGCCGCCGTAGGGAACGCTGCGGGAAAAGGGAAGGCTCCGGCCTTCCTTTTTTCGCCGTCTCGTATGATTTCGCCTGTGGCCTTTTCCACTCGTCTTGTGTATGGTCGCAGGACCCTTGGAAAGGAGGAAGCTGATGCCTTGCTGGCTGCGCGCGTTCGGTCGCGTCTTTATGAACGCGTTCGTGCTTCTTCTTTTCGGATGCGGTCTGGCCTTCTCGCTCTGGAGGTTCAGCGCCAGTTCGCTGCGCGACGCTCAGGACACTCTCTACATGTACCTCCGGCAGGCTGCGGAACAGTGCGCGACCTCCTTCCTCAGCCAGCTTGAAGAGAAGTTCACCACGCTGGAGATTCTGGCCGACGCCGTGGCCGTGCAGCCCGACATCCTGTCCCCCAGCGCCCTTGAGCTGGCCCGGATCGCCGCGCTCCAGCAGTCCATCCTGCGCATCAACATCGTCACCCCGACCGGCGCGGTCCACGGCAGCGACGGCTCGCGCATCAGCATCGCGGACCGGCCCCACTTCATTCAGGCCCTGCGCGTCGGACGGGCCGTCTCCAACCTGCTCACCCTGCGCGCGGGCGGCATGCAGGGCTTCGCCATGGCCGTGCCCATCCGGCGCGGCGGAAAGACCCTCGGCGTGCTGACGGGCACGTATTCGGTGGACGCCTTCAACCGCGCCGTCACCATCAACGCCTTCGGCGGGAAGGGGTACATCTACGTCATCGAACGGGACGGGGGCGTCGTGCTCAATCCCCTGCGGCCTCCGCTGGGCGTCCGGGACGACTTTTTCGAGCTGTCCGCCGGAAAGGGCGGGCAGGAACTCGGGCCGCTGCGGAAGGGCATGGAGATGGGCGAAACCGGGGCGCTGCACATTCCGGGAGCCGACGGCGGCCTGTACCTGAGCTATGTGCCCGTGGGCCTCAACGGCTGGTACGTGCTGGCCATCATCCCGGAAGACGAGCTGGACAGGCAGTTCGCGACGACCAGAGAGCGGGCCTTTTCCCTGAGCGGCGAGCTGGCGCTGCTGCTCATCGGCCTGTTCGCCTACATCTACCGCATCCGGCGGCGGGACGCGCGCCATCTGGCGAGCAAGCACCGCGAGCTGCGGGCCCTGACCGACAACGTGATCGGCGGGGTGCTCAAGTCGGATACGGACGTGGACTTCACGCTCGACTACATGAGTTCCGGCTACCTCGATCTCATGGGCTACACCCGAGAGGCGTTCGCGGAACGCTTTCAGGACAAGCTCCTCAACACCATCCTCGAAGAGGATCGGGACAAGGTCAGGGACGGCATCCGCACGCAGATCCTGCGCGGCGACACCATCGAACTGGAGTTCCGTTCCCTGGCAAGGGAAGGCCGGACGGTCTGGTTCTACTACAAGGGCCGCCTCGTCCGCGACGGAGACAGGCTGTGGTGCTACGCCATCGCCTTCGACGCCACGGCGCAGCACGCGCTCATGGAGCGGGAGAAGCTCGCGAACGAGCGTTACCGGTTCATCATGGATCAGCACGCCATCATCATCTTCGAATGGAACATCCGCGAGGATCGGCTCTCGGCCTCGGCGCGTTGGCTGGAACTGCTCGGCAAGGAGGGCCGTCTGTTTCGGGGCGACGCCGCGCTCATCACGCACGTCCATCCCGACGACCGCGCCGAGGTGGAGGCCCTGTTCCGCCGCCTTGCGGACGGGCAGGGCAAGGGCGTGTGCGAGGCCCGGATAACCTCGCCGGAAGTCCGCCGCGCCGTCTGGTACCGCATCGAGGCCAGCACGCTGTTCGGCCGGTCCGGCGAGCCCGTGCGGGTGATGGGGCTGCTCATCGATATCGACATGCAGAAGACGCTGGAGCTTTCCCTCCGCGACCGGGCCGAACGCGACAGCGCGACCGGGCTGTACAACAAGGCCACGGCCCGGCGTCTCGTGGAGCGGCTGATCGCCGGGGAGAACGGGAAACCCGGAGCGTGCGCGCTGCTGCTCCTCGATCTCGACGACTTCAAGGCGGTGAACGATACCCTCGGGCACGGGGCGGGCGACACGGTGATCGTGCGCATCGCGTCCGTACTCCAGCGGCACTTCCGGCATTCCGACATCGTGGGGCGCATCGGCGGCGACGAGTTCGCGGTATGCGTTCCCGGCCTTTCCAACCGGCACAAGATCGCCGGAAAGGCCGCCGGGCTGCTCCGGGAGATCGAGCGTTCCTTCGACGACTTCGACATGGACATTTCCGCCAGCATCGGCATCGCCCTCGCGCCCGGCGACGACGGCACCTTCACCGGGCTGTACCGCAAGGCCGACGAGGCGCTGTACCTCTCCAAGCACAAGGGCAAGAACTGCTTCTCGTTCTACGACGAACTCCGTTTCTCACGCTTTGACAATCATTCCTGATTGTCTTAGGGATGCACCACGCCCCGACGTCGCCGCCCTCCCGCGCACCGATCCTTCCGCGCCCGCCGGACCACGGACCGCCTTATGCGGCGGCCCCGCACGGCGGCCTATGGCGCACGCTCCCCAAGCGGCGGAAAGCCCGCCCCGGACGCCCGGAGAAGCCTTCTTCCCGCAGCGGCCTCCCGGCGTTTTTCCGGCAGGCCGCGCCGGAAGCGCGCGGGAAGGCGAACGTCCCCTCGACCTTTCCTTCCCGCCGCGCCGCCGCGCCCGTGGGGACCGGGCCGATTGAAATCCCTCCGTCAAAGGGAGTAAGGGGCCATCGGCTCCTCGCCGCCGGAGGCGTCTCCATTCCCCGCCTCAACCTCAACCCTTCCACCCCGCGCCCGAGGCAGAACGTGATCGAGAAATGCGAACCGCTGACCAACATCTTTGACATCGTCCACCAATTCTGGGAGCACCCGCGCACCCAGCGCGGCTTCGCCGCCGCGATCTTCGTGGTCTACCTCGCGGGGCTGATCGGCATCGAGGCCAACCGGCAGGACCTGCTGCCGCCGTGGCTTGCGCACATCACGCCCATGAGCCACTTTCAGGCGATCCACCTCGCCTTTACGCTCATCCTCGGCATGGAGGTCATGGAACTCATCCTGACCATTTCCGGCTCGCTCTCCAAGTCGCTCGGCAAGCAGTTCGAGGTGATGGCCCTCATCCTGCTGCGCGACGCCTTCAAGGAACTGTCCAAGCTCCCCGAACCCGTCAGCCTCGCCGCGGGCATCCAGCCCGTGGTGCACATCGCCTCGGCGGGCGTGGGCGCGCTGTTCATCTTCGTCTGCCTCGGCTTCTACTACCAGCTCCGCACCCATCAGAACTACATCTCCGACCCCGGCGAGCAGATGCGTTACGTCATGTCCAAGAAGCTCATCTCCCTCGGACTGTTTCTGCTGTTCGTGGGCATCGCGCTCCGCGATCTGGCGCTGTTCTCGCGGACCGGCGAGGACGTGGCCTTTTTCGAGACCATCTACACCGTCCTGATTTTCGCGGACATCGCGCTGGTGCTCATCTCGCAGCGGTTCATGCCCAGTTTCCACGCCGTGTTCCGCAATTCCGGCTTCGTCATCGGCACGCTGATCATGCGGCTTTCGCTGTCCGCGCCGTGGCCGTGGAACATTGCGGCGAGCCTGTTCGCCGCCCTCTTCGTGCTCGCCCTGACGTGGGCCACCACCTATTTCGGGCCGTCCCGCCTGCGCAGGCCCCTGCCCCGGTAACGCCGCCCGTGGTGACGCCGCCCGTCTTGTTGGGAACGGCCGGATAGGGTAGGGTCGAGTCCGGCGCGCGACGGCGCGACCGCCGGTTTCCGAGGGGGACGAGATGGAAAAACGTTCGTATGGCCCGTGGCTGGTGCTGCTGGGGGCGTTGTGTTTCAGCACCACGGGCACGGTGCAGGCTCTGGCCCCGGAGGGCGCGACGCCCTACGCCATCGGCGCGCTGCGGATGCTCGGGGGCGGTCTGGCCCTGCTCGTGTGGTGCGCGTGGCGGGGGCTGATGCCCAAGGCCGGACGCTGGCCGCTGCGCTTCGTCGTGCCTTCCGCGCTGGCGCTGCTGGGGTTTCAGGTGCTGTTCTTCAAGGGGGTATCCGTCGCCGGGGTGGCCGTGGGAACGGTCGTGGCTCTCGGCTTCTCGCCCATCGTGGTCGCGGTGCTCGGCGCGTTCGTGCTCAAGGAACGCCCGCGCGCGATCTGGTATCCCGCCACCGCCGTCGCCATCGTCGGGCTGATCCTGCTCAACGGCGGGGGAGCGGAGGGGACCGACCTCGAAGCCGTGCTTCTGCCGCTGGGGGCGGGGTTTTCCTACGCCTGCTATTTCGTGTTCAGCAAGCCGCTGGCGCAGGACAATCCGCCGGAAACGGTCATGATGGTCCTGTGCCTGCTCAGCGGGGCGTGCCTGCTCCCGGTGTTCTGGCTGTACCCGACGGCGTGGCTGGCCTCGCCCGCGGGCGTGCTCGTGGCCCTGCATCTGGGGGTGGTGACCACCGCCGTGGCGTTTTCCCTGACGCTCAGCGGGCTGAAGATCACCCCTGCGGCCACGGCCTCCACGCTCGGGCTGGCGGAGCCGTTGAGCGCGGCCTGCCTCGGCATCTTTTTCCTGCGCGAACCGGTTTCCGTGACCGGACTCGTCGGAATCGCCCTGATCTTCGGCAGCGTGGCCCTGCTGGTGCTGGTTCCGCAGCGCGCGGCGACAGGCCCGGCCCCCGCGCCCTCTTCTGAATAAGAAGGACCGCCCGCCCCGGACTCCCGCCCCTGTGAACTTCCCCGGAAGAGGGATTCGATAAGGTCGAACGTCTTTGAAAGAGGAGGGATGGGGGGGAAGGGGAAACTTTCTGGATAAG
>CAUHBW010000113.1 GCA_959604115.1 uncultured Bilophila sp.
TTCGTGCCCGGAGCAGACCACGCCGTCCAGCCCCCACGACTGCCCGCCCGCCGCGAGATCGGCGGCAAGGCCGGAGAGGTTCTCCCCGTAGCCGGGAAGCTCGCCGGGAGCCATGCTGGTGAGCACCGTCACCGCGAAGAGCAGGGGCTTGGGGCCGTCGGACGCCGCGCTTTCGGCCACGGCGTCCACGGCGGCGCGGATCATCCGTTCGCCGCCGAGCGCGTGCAGGGTGATCAGATCGACGCCCATGCGGCAGGCCGAACGCACTCCGCCCGCCACCGTGTTCGGAATGTCGAACATCTTGAGATCGAGCATGACCTTGAAGCCCATGTCCTTGAGCCGCCTGACCACGGACGGGCCTTCCTGCGTGAAGAGTTCGAGGCCCACCTTCATCCAGATGGGGCAGCCGCGCAGGGATTCGGCGGTGGCGAGGGCGTCCTTCGCGTTGGTGTAATCGAGGGCTACGATGAGCTGAGCCATGCGGTTATCCTTCAAGAATGGTGTTTGCCAGCCCCGGACGGGCCGAGGGATGGAGCGTCGCGGTCAGGTAGGCCGCGCGCAGTTCGTCGTACGCCTTGTCCAGATCGTCGTTGACGATCCACGCGTCGAACCAGTGCGCCTGTCGGATTTCGGCGGCGGCGTTGTACAGGCGGCGGGTGACGCTCGCCTCGTCGTCCGTGCCGCGCCCGCGCAGGCGGCGTTCCAGCTCGCTCATGGACGGCGGGAACAGAAAGACGTACTGCCCGCGCGGCAGCGTGAGCCGGAGCTGCGCCGCGCCCTGCACGTCGATGTCGAACAGGACGTCGTTGCCCGCCTTGAGGGTTTCGAGCACCGGAGCCAGCGGCGTGCCGTAGTAGTTGCCGTGCACGTTGGCCCATTCCGCGAAGTACCCGGCTTCACGGCGGCGGAGGAACTCCTCAACCGACAGAAAATGGTAGTCCTTGCCGTCCACTTCCTGCCCGCGCGGGGCGCGGGTGGTGCAGGAGATGGAATAGGCGAAATTCGGGAATTCCTCGCGCAGACGTTGCACGAGCGTCGTCTTGCCGGTGCCCGAAGGCGCGCAGATGACGAGCAGCACCCCGGAACGGGACGCCGCGGATCGTTGGTCAGGCATTGTCGTTCTCCTCCTGCAAGAATCGTTGTCCCAGCGTGTCCGGCAGGATGGCGGAAAGGATCACGTGGTTGGAATCGGTTATGATGATGGAACGGGTCTTGCGGCCCTGCGTGGCGTCCACGAGGCGGCCTGCGGCCCGGGCGTCCTCGCGCAGACGCCGCATGGGCGAAGACGCGGGATTGATGATGCCCACGACGCGGGAGGCGACCACGAAGTTGCCGAAGCCAAGGTTGATGAACCGTTCCCGTTGCATGCTCATTCCAGATTTTGGACCTGTTCGCGGCACTTTTCCAGCTCGTTCTTGAAATCGACCACGAGACGGGACGTCTGCGCGTCCTGTATCTTGTTGCCGCAGGTGGCGATTTCCCGGAAGCATTCCTGAAGGGTGAAGTCGAGGCGGCGTCCGGCGTCCGCACCGATGTCGAGCAGGGCGCGCAGGCGTTCCAGATGGGCGTGCAGCCGGGTCAGCTCTTCGCTCACGTCCAGCTTGTCCGCGAGGATCACCACTTCCTGAAGGAAGCGGCCTTCCTCCAGCTCGCCGCTGACGGCGGAGAGGGCTTCGGACAGCCGCTCGCGGAGCACGGCGAACCGTTCCTCCTTGATCTGGGGCGCGCGTTCGTCGATGCGTTCGACCCACGCCTCCATCTTGCCGATGCGGGCGGCCATGTCGCGGGCCAGCGCGGCCCCTTCCGTCTCGCGGGACTCGTTCCAGTCCTCAAGGGCGGCGACGAGGCCCTCCTCAAGACGTTCCTCCAGCTCGTCGTCCCCGTCCTCGCTCTCGCGCTCCCAGAGCGAGGGAATGGCGAACAGGGCGTTGTAGTCCGGCTCGAAGGCGTCCCCGTGCAGATCGGCGAGGGCAGCCACCTGATCGAGCATCGCGGAGGCCTGCGCCGCGTCGAAGCGGAGGCTCGCGGCGGCTCCGCGCTGCTGGAGCATGAGGGAAACCTCCATGCGGCCCCGCGCGGCGAAACGCCGGACCACGCGCTCCAGACGGGATTCCAGTCCCCGCGCCTGAAGGGGAAGCCGCCATTTGAGGTCCAGATGGCGGTTGTTGACGCTCCTGATTTCCCAGGTTTGCGTCCAGTCGGCGTCTTCCATGACGCAACGTCCGAAGCCGGTCATGCTGCGCAGCATACGAACTCCTCCTTCCTGCGTTGGGGGTGGCTATCCGAATAAGGTTACGTCAGAACGCACTCCGGCACAAGAGCGGCGCGGAGACGGCGGGAGGCTGGCCTCCGTCCGATTTTCGGGGTATAAGGAATGACTGCGGAACGAAAGGCGCGCCGGCGCGTCGTCCCCGCCCCCGCGCCGTCCGACGGGACGCGCTTCCCTCCGTTCTCTTGCCTTTGAGAGTCTGCTCGGATAGGCAATCCCGCGATTGCGGAGCGTTCCGCGCCCTTTACGGCGTCGTTTTGTACCCTTAACAGCAACAGGATGGGATGCCTATGGCCGCTCTTTGCGTGGAAGACCTCGACCACCTTGTCCTCAATGTTTCCGACATCAAGGCCACCTGCCGCTTTTACCAGCGTGTGCTCGGCATGACTCCGTTCACGTTCGGCAACGGGCGCACCGCCCTTTCCTTCGGCAACCGCAAGATCAACCTCTACCAGATCGGACAATCCTATTCGCCGCGGCCCGACAAGCCGCTTTCCGGCACGGCGGAGCTGTGTTTTCTCTCGCGCACGCCCGTGGTCGAACTGCTGGACCATCTGAAGGAGAACAACGTGTCCGTGGAGGAAGGCCCGGTGCGGCGCGAAGGCGCGCTCGGGCCGATCACGTCCGTATATTTTCGCGATCCGGACGGCAACATGATCGAAGTGGCGAACTACACGGAAGCCTGATTCCGTCTCCGAGGCCCACCATGCGCATTCTGCCTTTCCTCAAATATTCCCCCTGCGGGAACACCACGATTCTTGTCCGCAACGTGCCGCTGTCTCCGGCGGAACGCGCCCGCGCCGCCGCCGAGATGATTGCGCCGGGCCATCTGGAGGCGGAGCAGGCCGGGTATGTGGACACGGAGGCCGCGCTTCCGAGACTGGACATGATGGGCGGCGAGTTCTGCGTCAACGCGACGCGCGCGTTCGCCGCCCTGCTGTTCGAGGAAGGGCGGCTGTCCCCGGAAGATGAGGCGTCCGTCGGGGAGGTCCGCGTGTCCGGGATGCCCGAAAAGTTGCGCGTCCGGGTGCGCCGGCTCGCTCCGGGGCGTTTCGATTCCGCCGTGCTGCTGGATCTGTCCGAAGCCCCGCCGCTGGAGCCTGTCGCTCCGGGAATCCATCTGGTGCGGGTGCCGGGCATCGCGCATCTGGTGCTGGACGCCGACGCGCATCCGCTTCCCGCCGACAAGGACCGCGACACCGCCGCGCTGTTCGCCCGGTTCGGGCTGCTGGACGAGGACGCCGCCGGGTGCATCTGGCTGCGCCGCGAACCGTCCGGCCCGAGCATCACGCCCTTTGTCCGGGTCCGCGAAACCGGGACGACGTATGCGGAAACGGCCTGCGGGTCCGGAACGCTGGCGGCGTCCGTCGTCTGCCGCGCCGTATACGGCGACGCGGGCGAACTGGTCCTGATGCAGCCGGGCGGCGAGGCTCTGCGCGTGACGCGGGCCGATCCCGTCCGTCCCGACGGCTGGGCCGCGTGGATCGGCGGGCCGGTGCGTCTGCTCGCGCGCGGCGAGGTCTTCGTGGAGTGTCTGGAATAGGCGACATGGTGACCGGGGAACCTGTTTCGGAGTGCCGTGGAGCTTCCGCTTGCCGCCTTCGCGTTCCTGTTCGGCCCATGCCCGCCGATCGCTTCGTTTTTCATGAACAAAGGGCCGAGGCGGCTTCGTCGCATCCCGGTTGTCGCCGGTTTCGCCGCCGTTTTTATTCGGCGGGGCGTGATTTTGCTGTTGAATCTTTTGTGAAGGTGGAGTTGAGCTATTCCTTTATAGGAAAACCTTTTCAAAAGACGGTTCCCACAGCGCAGAAACGTCTTTCCGCTTTCCCGAAAATGACCGAGGTTTTCCCGCCGCCTTTCGCTTGTCGGGGGTGGGCGGGAGCCGTGCGGCGGGTCCGGGAGGCCGCGTTTCTTCAGGCGGTTCCTTCCCTTTCTTCCACCTTTCTGTGGTAGGCGTGCTGGATGAAGCGCACGAG
Source organism: uncultured Bilophila sp. (assembly GCA_959604115.1). Taxonomy (GTDB): domain Bacteria; phylum Desulfobacterota; class Desulfovibrionia; order Desulfovibrionales; family Desulfovibrionaceae; genus Bilophila. Next base: position 4,246 of record CAUHBW010000113.1, read on the forward strand.
GTCGCCCTTGCGGGTGGCCCAGTCGGGGGCGACCAGCTCGCCGGGCGCGGGATCGGCGACGACGCGGTGGATGATGATGTCGGGCCGCAGTTCGGTCAGGGCGTCCACGGCGAGCGCGATGTAGGCGTCTTCGCTGAGGGGGGCGTACTCCCCGGCACGGTAGGCGCGTTCGAGCGCGGTGCCCCGGCAGACGTAGACGTTGTGCAGCTTGACCCCGTGGACGGGCAGGGCGTTGAGGCGGCGCACGGTGTCGCGCACGTCGTCCGGCGTTTCGCCGGGCAGACCGAGCATGAGGTGCGCGCAGACCTGCACGTCGGTTTTCGCCGCCAGCTCGATGGCCCGCGCCGAGGATGCGGCGTCGTGCCCCCGGTTGATGCGGCGCAGCGTGGCGTCGTTCAGGGTCTGTACGCCGAGTTCGAGCCATTTTTCCCGCCACGGCGCGGCTCCGAGCAGGGCCAGCTTGTCGGCGTCGAGACAGTCCGGGCGGGTGCCTACGGAAACGCCCACGAGATCGGGCAGGGTGCGCAGGATGTCCAGCAGGGCGGCGAGGCGCGCCGCCGGGCCGTAGGTGTTGGAAAAGGACTGGAGGTAGGCGAGGAACAGGGAGGCCCGGTTGGACTTCCGGAAATGCTCGCGCCAGTGGTCCCACTGGGCGGGCAGGTTCATGCCCGCCAGCCCGAGCCCGGACCCCGAACCGACGGCGTTGCAGAAGGTGCAGCCCGCGCGGGAAAGCGTTCCGTCCCGGTTGGGGCAGCTCGCTCCGGCGTCGAGGGGGATCTTCTGGACCCGTTGCCCGAAGCGTTCACGCAGGTGAAACGTGAATGTATTCCATGTGTTCATGAAAACGGACCTTTCAGGCCGCATGCCCGCCGAAGGGGGACGGCGGTACATTTATTTTGACCTTGGTGGTTATATGTTGAAAAGATTCAATATGTTTTGTAGGATTGGGAATCGGAAGAGAGCTTGCTCTTGACAGCGGGGCGTTTTTGGCCCAACACTTCGCGACTGAACTCAGGCTATCCGCAAAACGGCGGGCTGAAAAGAGCGCCGCTGTTTTCCGCGAACGGGCCGCTCGCCGGCTCCCTCCGGTTTTCGATATTTCCACATACGGCACTGATGACGATCGATTGATCTTGTTTGGACCATAGAGAAGACAAGTGAGCAATCTTGTATGGCAAAACTCATGAATTTCATCCTCGGCGCGTTTTCCAACGATCTCGCCATCGACTTGGGAACCGCCAATACCTGCGTCTACGTGAAGGGGCAGGGCATCGTCCTGCGTGAACCTTCCGTCGTGGCCGTCAAGAAGGACTCGCGCGGCAACAGCGTGGTTCTCGCCGTCGGACAGGACGCCAAGCGCATGCTCGGGCGTACGCCGGGCAACATTCAGGCCATCCGTCCCATGAAGGACGGCGTCATCGCCGACTTTGAAGTGACGGAAGCCATGCTCCGGCATTTCATCTCCAAAGTGCACAACTCCCGCCGCCATCTCGTCCGGCCCCGGATCATGGTCTGCGTCCCCACCGGCATCACGCAGGTGGAAAAGCGCGCCGTGAAGGAATCCGCCCAGAGCGCGGGCGCCCGCGAGGTCTATCTTATTGAAGAGCCCATGGCCGCCGCCATCGGGGCCAACCTGCCCATTCAGGAACCGACCTCCAACATGGTGGTGGACATCGGGGGCGGCACCACCGAGGTCGCGGTCATCTCCCTGTCCGGCATCGTGTATTCCCGCTCGGTGCGCGTCGGCGGCGACAAGATGGACGAATCCATCATGACGCACGTGAAGCGCAAGTACAACATGCTGATCGGCGAGTCCTCCGCCGAGGAGATCAAGATCAAGATCGCCTCCGCCTACCCGATGGACCCCGAACAGCAGATCGAGGTCAAGGGCCGCGATCTCGTGACCGGCATTCCGCAGAACATCATCATCACCTCCGAGGAAGTGCGCAAGGCCATTTCCGAGCAGGTGGACAGCATCGTGCAGGCCGTGCGCATCGCCCTTGAACAGACGCCTCCGGAGCTGGCCGCCGACATCGTCGATCGCGGCATCGTGCTCACCGGCGGCGGCGCGCTTCTCAAGGGGCTGGATCAGCTTCTGCGCGAAGAGACGTCCCTGCCCATCACCGTGGTCGAGGATCCCCTGTCCACCGTCGTCATGGGCACCGGCCGCGCGCTCGACGAGTTCAGCGAACTGGGCGACGTCTGCATTGACTGATAAGAGCATGCCTGCCGGAGCGTTTCCGCAGGCTTTCCGGTCCGCCGTCCGGCTTCCCGCCGGATGCGCGGACCGGTCCGTATCCGCCTCCCTGAACGATCCGCCGCACGCAACGGAACCCTCGCCGGACAAGCCATGTCTCCCAAGCACATCCTGCTGATTCCCGCCCTCGCCCTGTTGATGTATCTCGGCATGTACAGCTGGAACCAGCGTACCCACATCCTCGACAACGTCGCGGCCAACACCGGCCTCGAAGCCTCCGGCGTCGTCCTCAAGTCGGTGCGGCTGGTGCAGGATACGGTCATGGGCGCGTGGAACCGGTACATGGCTCTTGTGGACGTGCGCAAGGAAAACGACGAGCTGAAGAAGGAACTGGAGCAGGTCCGCCACAAGCTGCTCATGGCTTCCGAAGAGCGGGCGGAACTCGTCCGCCTGCGCCGCCTGCTGACGCTCACGCCGCCTCCGGGCTGGCAAACGCTCGGCGCGCGCGTGCTCGCCGGGCGCATGGGGGCCAACTCCGCGCTGGCGTCCGTGCTCATCGGCCGGGGGTACCTCACGGGGGCCATTCCCGGCACGCCGGTGATGACGCCGGAAGGCGTCGCCGGGCGCGTGCTGCGGGCCGGGCCGAGCTCGGCCACGGTGCTGCTGCTCGTCGATCCCGGAAGCCGCATCGCGGTCATCAGCCAGGAAAGCCGCGTGCAGGGCGTGCTCGTGGGCGGCGGTCCCGACAAGTCGCTGGAAGTGCGTTTCGTGTCGCACAACGACGTGATCCGCCCCGGCGAGATACTGGTCACCTCCGGTCTGGACGACGCCTTTCCGAAGGGCATTCCCGTGGCCCGCGTGCTGTCGGCCACGCCTTCCGACCTGTCGCCGTTCCAGTCCGTTCAGGCCGCCCCGCTGGCGACCCTGACCGATCTCGAAGAACTGCTTCTCGTTTCCCGCGTGGAAGGGGACGACCTGACCGGCTCCCTGTCCGGCGTGCTCGAAACGCCGCGTCCCCATGTCGATTCCGCCGCGCCGCAGCCCCTGCCGGGACAGCCCGGCTCGACGCTTGCCGGCCCGCCCCGTCCCGACGCCCCGTTTTTCCTGAACGGCCCGACGCTCCCGTCCGGATTGCCGCCGCGGAGCCGCCCATGACGCTCAATATCCTGTGGTGGGTGGCTTTCTTCGGACTGGGGCTCACGCTCCAGCAGGCGCTGCCCGGCACGGACGTGCTGGTCGCCGGGTTGTTCCTCGCGCTTCAGGAACGCCGTCCCTTCCAGATCGCCGTCGTGCTGCTCGCGCTCGTCCTCATTCAGGAAGGCGTGGGCACGCTGGACTTCGGCACGTCCGTCCTGTGGTATCTTATCGTCATTACGCTCTTCTTTATCGGGCGCTGGATGTTCGAGACGGAGAACTGGCTGTTCGTGCTGCTGATCAGCGTCTGCCTCGGCGCGGCGCACTACGGCGTCATCTGGATCATGACGCGGCTCCAGTTCATTCCTCTCGACATGACCCGGCTGCTCGACGAAAGCATCCTGCAAGCGCTGCTGACGCCGTTCGTCTGGCAGTTCTGCCTGATGGCCCGCCGGCTGGTGGTTTCCAATGAAAACAATACAGCTTGAAACGGAAGGCTATCAGCCGCCCAAGAGCGGACTCCTGCTGTTGCAGTGCCTCGTCGGGCTGCTGTTCTTCATCTTCGTGATCCGCTTCTGGTATCTCCAGATACACCGGGGGGCCGACTTCGCGCAGCAGGCGCAGGCCAACCACCTGCGGCAGGAATCGGTGTACGCGTCGCGCGGGCTCATCCGCGACGTCAACGGCGTTCTTCTTGCTGAGAACCGGCCCGCCTTCGGGCTCGCGCTGATCCGCGAGGACTGCAAGGACATCAATGCGACGCTGGCGCAGGTCAGCGAATGGGCGAACATTCCGCTGGATCAGCTCACGAACCGTTTTCAGCAGGACAAGCGCAAGGTCAAGCCTTTCGAGCCCATCCTGCTGCTCTCCGACATGACGTTCGATCAGGTGGCGCGCATCGAGGCGCAGCTCATGCACTGGCCCGGTCTGGAAATCGTGACCCGTTCCAAACGCTACTACCCGGAAGGCAAGGAATTCGCGCACATTCTCGGGTACGTCGCCGAAGCCAACGAACAGGAACTCGCCGCCGATCCCTACCTCGCCCTCGGCGACACGGTGGGCAAACAGGGGCTGGAGTATGTTTTCGAGCCGCGTCTGCGCGGTCACAAGGGATTGTACAGCGTCGAGGTGGACGTGCTCGGGCGTTCGCTCGGCAAGACGCTGGTGGAGGAGCCGCAGAACGGCGAAAACCTGCAGCTGGGCCTCGACACCAAGCTCCAGAAGCGGCTCGCCGAACTGCTCGGCGACCAGACGGGCAGCATCGTGGTCATGGAGCCGCACACGGGACGGCTCCGGGCGCTGGTCACCAACCCTTCCTACGACAACAACCTTTTCGTCGGCGGCCTGTCCCAGAAGACGTGGGTGGCGTTGCGCGACGACCCGTATCATCCGCTCCAGAACCGCGCCATTCAGAGCGTCTACCCGCCCGGTTCGGTCTGGAAGCTCATGATGGCCGGCCTGTTTCTCAAGGAGGGCGTGTCGCCCTCGACGCGGGTGGTCTGCACCGGCGCGGTCAAGCTCGGCAACCGGGAGTTCCGGTGCTGGCGGCGCGGCGGGCACGGCGCGGTCGATCTGATCCAGTCGCTCATGCACTCCTGCGACGTGTACTACTATGTGCTCGGCGAGAAGATGGGCATCGACCGCATCGAAGCCTTTGCCAAGGCGTGCGGGTTCGGCGCGCCTACGGGCATCGATCTGCCGCATGAAAAATCCGGCCTCGTGCCGTCGAAGGCGTGGAAGAAGCGCCGCTCGGGCGAGGCATGGTATCGCGGCGAGACGCTGAACGTGTCCATCGGGCAGGGATATACGCTGATCACGCCGTTGCAGATGGCGGATTTCGTGAGCGCGCTGCTCAACGGCGGCAAGCTGCTCAAGCCGCAGCTGCTGGCGGACGCCAAGCCCGAGGTGCGGGGGAGCATCCCGTTCAGCGACGAGGCCCGCAAGCTCGTGGTCGAAGGCATGCGCGTGACTGCGGACGTCGGTACCGCCAAGGTGCTTCGCCGCAAGGACGCGGTCATCGGCGGCAAGACCGGGACCGCGCAGGTGGTGAAGATCCGCATGGTCGGCGATCGCCGTCAGCGCACCGCGGAAATGACCTATCTGGAACGCGACCACGCGTGGATCGCCTCCTACGGGCGCAAGGACGGGGAAGACGTCGTTGTCGTCGTCATGCTGGAGCACGGCGGAGGCGGCAGCTCGGCGGCCGGTCCGGTGGCCCGCGACGTCTACAACATTTTGTATGGAACCCCCCTCGGCCCGCAGCCGCACAGGCTGCCGGGGCGCGTGGCCCGGCAGGACTAGGGGAGAGGAAGAAGGCCGGGGGAGGACGCTTTTTTAAAAAATCGTCCTCCCCCCGCCCCACCGCAAAATTTTAGTCCATCTAGAAAACCACAACGCGT
>CAUHBW010000114.1 GCA_959604115.1 uncultured Bilophila sp.
TCATCGACATGTTCGCTGGGCAGAGCGCCGCGTTCGCCACGCTGGGCGCCATGCTTATGGGCACTATCGTGACCGGTCTGTTCGTGGCCATTTCCATGACCTCCGGCGGTGGAGCCTGGGATAACGCCAAGAAGTACATTGAAGACGGTCATCATGGCGGCAAGGGTTCCGAGGCGCACAAGGCCGCCGTTACCGGCGACACCGTGGGCGATCCCTACAAGGATACCGCTGGTCCGGCTGTTAACCCGATGATCAAGATCATCAACATCGTCGCGCTGCTGCTGCTCCAGGCTCTCGCCTAAGCGCTCGCGTCTCAGTTCCATTATCGCGAAGCGCCCCGATGGCATTGACCATCGGGGCGCTTTGTGGTTTTCGTGGGAAAACATTCCAAGGAAGGTTCGCATGCTCCACATCGGTTGTCATTTGTCCAGTTCCAAGGGGTATCGCCATATGGGAGAGGAGGCCCTTTCCATTGGGGCCGATACGTTCCAGTTTTTCACGCGTAATCCGCGCGGCAGCAAGGCCAAGCGGGTGAATCCCAAGGACGCCGAGGCATTGCGGAACGTGATGCGTGAACATGCGTTCGCCCCTATTCTGGGGCACGCGCCGTATACGTTGAACGCCTGCGCTGCGGACGAAGGCTTGCGGGAGTTCGCGCGATCCGCCATGCGCGAGGATATAGGGACTCTGGATACGTACCTTCCCGGTATCCTGTATAATTTTCATCCCGGCAGTCATGTTGGGCAGGGGATTGATGTCGGAATGGCCTTGATCGTGGAACTGCTGGAAGTGATTCTGACGCCGGGGCAAACGACGCGGGTGCTTTTGGAAACCATGTCGGGCAAGGGAACCGAGGTCGGCAGCCGTTTTGAGGAGTTGGGGCATATCCTGCGTTCCGTCTCGTTGAGCGAGAAGATGGGGGTATGCCTCGATACGTGTCACGTGTATTCCGCAGGATATGACATCGTCAACGATATCGACGGGGTGCTGGAACAGTTTGATCGGCATATCGGTTTGGACAAGCTGTATGCGGTCCACCTGAACGACAGCCTGATGCCGTTCGCAAGCCGTAAGGATCGTCATGCCCGCATTGGTGAAGGAACCATCGGATTCGACGCATTGGCCCGGTGCGTCAATCATCCCGCGTTGCGGCATTTGCCGTTCTATTTGGAAACGCCGAACGAACTTCCGGGGTACGCCCGCGAAATCAGCTTGTTGAGGGAGGCGTATCACGAAGAGGGGGCGTTCGTGTAGCGGGGAACGTTTCATACGGAGGGCTCTACAAGCCGATTTTCGACGAGACGACGCGGATATGACCGAAGCACGGCTGGTCGGTACGCTTGCCCACGAAAGGCGTGGGAACATCCCGTGTCTTTGGACTGAACCGTGCGGCTGGCGCACAGAAAAACGGTTCGCTGGAAAGGACGACCCCAAAAAGGGGAGAACCATTCTCCCCTTTTTGGGGTGCTATGCCGATAGCGTTACGCCGACAAGGGAACGTAGCGTTCGAGCGATATTTCCGGATTCTGGAAAGCGACATCGCCGAGGGCGGGAACCGCCGGGTAGCCCCATACCCGGAGCTGTTCCAGTGCCATCTCCACCAGCGTATCTAGCCGGGACAGGAGCAACGGACTGAGTGTATGGCCGTAGGTCATGTCCAGAGGCTGACCCCCCAGCAGGCGGATTTCCTGCGGCAGGCAGTTTTTCAATTCCGCGAGCGCCAGCACTTCGGAAAAACTGTTCTGATGCAGGCTCATCTTGTGCGCGCTCAGGTAGGCCGGAATGCCGGAGCTGTCCCGCTGCACCACGGTTCCCGGCGGGAGGCCGAAATCCACGGCATCCAGCAGGAGCAGACGGGTGGACCGTTCTACAAAGGCAAGCAGTGGATGCCCCTGTGTGCCCGCGTCCACGATTTCCACATTGTCGGGGAACGCATAACGTGTGTACAGCCGTTCCGCCACGCGGACGCCGAATCCCTCGTCGCCGTACAGGATGTTTCCCAATCCCAGCACGATGATCCGTTCCATGATCAACCTCCCTTTCCCGAACGCAACAGCCTGAAGCCGCTGAACATGGTCGAGACGAGCGTGGACTTGCCCATGATTTCCTCACGGATGACCATATACAGATGAATGATGATGAAGCCCATGAGGAAGAGCATGCCCAGACGGTGGTAACTGTGCAGATCGCGTCCACTGTCGCCGATCCAGTAGATGAAATCCACGACCAGATGGAACGGCTGGAGGATGGCCACGTCCGAGGACTGGACGTACATGCCGAATCCCGTCAGGATCATGATGATTACCAGATTGATGCAGGTCATCATGCCGAGCTGGGCCAGCGGGTTGTGCCCGATGTGTTCCCGTGGCGTGCGGTCGAGGAACAGGTACCAGCGGAAGTCGGAGAGCAGATCGAGCCACCAGCTTTTCCGCCAGAAGGGAATGACGAAGACCTGCCGGGAAAATCTGTTCCCGAACAGGGCGAAGATCATGCGCCAGAGCAGTCCGATGGCAAGGATGAAGCCCGCGATGAAGTGGGCCATCCGGGTGTAGCCCATGTAGAACAGGTAGGTTGGGTCGCCGTCCAGCGAATGCCACGGTTTGCCGATGATGTACCCCGTGGGGATGAGCACGAGGACCGCGAGAACCATGCTCCAGTGCCAGATGCGGACCGGCAGCTGGAAGACATAGACGGGTTTCCCTTCCTGAGGATGTGTTTCCATACTCTTCTCCTTAGTCCATATGGACCGTCAGCAGTTCGCTGCCGTCCGGCCCCAGAACGTGCGTGGCGCAGGCGAGGCAGGGGTCGAAGCTGTGGAGCGTGCGCAGAATTTCGAGCGGTTGTTTTGGGATCGCCATTTTCGTACCGAGCAGGGCGGCCTCGTACGGGCCGAGTTGACCGCCGTCGCTGCGGGGCGCGGCATTCCACGTCGTGGGGACGACGCACTGGTAATGCTCCACCTTTTTGTTCTTGATGGTCATCCAGTGTCCGAGCGCGCCGCGCGGCGCTTCGGTGAAGCCGACGCCGCGCGCGTCCTGCGGCCATGTTTCGGGATCCCATTTGTTCGTGAAGACGGCGGTGCTGTCGCCGTTTTTCAGGTTCGTGATCAATTTGTCGAAGAAGACCTGCATTGTGTCGGCGGCCCAGTGCGCCTCCTGCGCGCGGGTGAGGATGCGTCCCATTGTGGATTGCAGCGCCGTGACGGGGGCGTTGATCCGGGAGCAGAGATCGTCGATTCGGGCCACGATATCCGGCTGTTTGAGGGAATAGGCGACGAGCGTCCGGGCGAGGGGGCCGACTTCCATCATGTTCCCGCGCCAGCGCGGCGTCTTGATCCACGAGTAGGGACCGGTTTCGTCCAGTTGCTTGATGTCCGTTTTCGTTCCTTTGGTGCCCGGAGCCAGCTCGAAGTGCGGTATGGTTTCGCCCTGATAGGGATGGAGCGAAGTGATGCCCTTGGGATAGGCGTACCATGACCGTCCCACTTCCTCGCGGATTTGATCCTCGTCCGAAAGATCCACCGGAAGCACTTCCTCGAAGTTCCCGTTGATGATGGCCCCTCCGGGGAGGAGCAGGCTCTTCTGGCTATAATCGTTGGCGATGCTCGGAAAGGCCCCGAAAGCCAGAACGGACTGGTTGGAGAGCCCCGTACCGAGCTCCATCCATTCGGGATAGTATTTGGCGAGCGCGATGCTGTCGGGAACCAGTACTTGCGTGGCGAAGGTTCGACAGCGGGTGATGATCGACTGCACGAGTTCGAGCCGTTCCATGTTGATGACGTCGGCGCCGCCCTTGGCGTTGAGGTTCAGGGCGAGCGGCACGCCGCCGATCAGCCAGTTGGGATGGGGGTTCTTGCCGCCGAAAACGGTGTGCACCTGAACGACGTCCTTCTGGAAGTCCAGCGCCTCGATGTAGTGGGCCACCAGCATGAGGTTGGCCTCCGGCGGGAGCTTGTAGCCGGGGTGGCCCCAGTAGCCGTTTTTGAAGATGCCGAGCTGGCCTGAGGAAATGATGCGGACCAGCTTGTCCTTGACGGACGCGAAATAGCCCGGCGAGGACTGCGGCCACGGGGACAGGCTTTGCGCCAGACGGGACGTTTCCTTGGGATCGGCCTTGGAAGCCGAAACCACGTCGATCCAGTCCAGTCCGCCGAGCTGGTAGAAGTGCACCAGATGGTCGTGGTACCACAGGGCGAGCTGCATCATGTTGCGGATGGCGTTGGCGTTGTCCGGGATGTCGATTTTGAGCGCGTCTTCGACCGCATGGATGGAGGCGAGCGCGTGCGTGCCCGTGCAGACGCCGCAGATGCGTTCCGCAAACGCCCAGACGTCGCGGGGATCGCGATCCTTGACGATGATTTCCAGTCCCCGGAACATGGTACCGCACGATACGGCGTTCGTGATTACGTTCTCGTCGTTGATGTTCACCTCGCAGCGCAGGTGCCCTTCGATGCGGGTGATGGGGTCGATGACGAGACGCCGTCCGGAATCGTTAACGGTGTAGCCTTGCGTCGTATACTCGTAAGCCATGATCAGTTCCTTTCAGAAGGGGAGTCGTTGGAAGGTTTGTCGTCTGTCTTCGCCGCCGTCTCGGCGGGTGCGTTTTTCGGAGCGTCGGTCTTGCATGCGTCGCCGCCGTAGCGATGCTTGAGATGGACGGCGGTGCTGATGGCCGCGTGCGTGGCCACGCCCGCTCCGATGCCGGCGACGACCGCCACGCCGACGGTTTCCGCCGTCGTGTTGGTCCCGAACTGGGGAATGCTGGTGATACGGTCATAGAACGAGCCGTGATCCCAGAAGTTCTGCTCCGAGCAGCCAAGGCAGCCGTGCCCGGACTGGATGGGGTAGGAGACGCCGTTGTTCCAGCGGGTCACGGGACAGGCGTTGTAGGTCGTCGGCCCCTTGCAGCCCATTTTATAGAGGCAGTAGCCGAGGCTGGCGGCGTTGTCGTCCCACGATTCCACGAACTGCCCCGCGTCAAAATGGGCGCGCCGGACGCACTGGTCGTGCACGCGCTTGCCGTAGAAGACTTCCGGGCGGCCCTGAGAATCCAGCTTGGGGATCTGGTCGTAGGTCAGAATGTAGGCGACGATGTTGCTCATGACGTCGGGAATGGCGGGGCAGCCGGGAACCTTGATGATCGGCTTGTCGTGGATGAGCTTGTGCACCGGAGTGGCCTGCGTCGGATTGGGGTGGGCCGCCTGCACGCAGCCCCACGAGGCGCAGGTGCCCCAGGCCACGATGGCCCTGGCTCCCGCCGCGCCGCGTTCCAGCTTTTCGAGGAACGGACGGCCCCCGTCGATGCAGTACATTCCGTCCACGCCCAGCGGCGCGTTGCCCTCCACGGCGAGGATGTAACGGCCCTTGTAGGTGGAAATGGCTTCTTCGAAGCTCTCCATCGCCTGCTCGCCCGCCGCGGCCATAATGGTGTCCTGATAGTCCAGCGCGATCATGGAAAGGATGATGTCGGAAGCCAGCGGATGGGCCGAACGAATGAACGATTCCGTGCAGCAGGAACACGAAAGCCCGTTGATCCAGACGACGGGCAGATGCGGTTTGGTTTCCATGGCGTGCGCGATTTCGAGATGGCCCAACGGGCCAAGGCCGAGGGAGACCGCCGCCATGGAGCAGAATTTTAGGAAATCGCGTCGGCAAATGCCCCTGCGACGCAGCACTTCGTACTGGGTTTCCTCTGGGTTGAACATGGATACATCCTTATTTGTCATTCAGCGTTGCCGTCAGGACGGTTCCGGCGCATGCGGACCCCCCTTACAGGGCAGACCCCTCTGGTCTTGCCGTACTTGTCCACACTGAATCCGTTTTGGACGTATCCGTCAATCGCATGATTGCGGGATAGAGATGAGAAATGTTCGAACGCCCCTCCGCATCCGTTAGAATGTGGGGGTGAGGGCTGATACTCAAAAAGGCATGCCGATATCCGGCATGCCTTTTGCGTGAGAAAAGCGGGAGAAGGTTTTCAGCGGGCGCCTTTGGGGAAGAGCACGACGCCGATGGTTTTGAGGATGATCCGAATGTCAAGCAGGATGGACATGTTCTTGGCGTAGTACAGGTCATATTCCAGCTTGCGGCGGGAGTCCTCTACGGAGGAGCCGTACGGATAGCAGACCTGCGCCCAGCCTGTGACGCCCGGCTTGACGGCGTGGCGCAGACTGTAGAACGGAATTTCCTTTTCAAGATCGCGCACGAACTCGGGACGTTCGGGGCGGGGGCCGATGAGGCTCATTTCGCCCTTGAGGACGTTCCACAGCTGAGGAAGCTCGTCGATGCGGGTCTTGCGGATGATGCGGCCCACCTTGGTGACGCGGGGGTCGGACTTCATGGCCCACACGGCACCGTTCTTTTCGGCGTCGGTACGCATGGAGCGGAATTTGTATACGGTGAAGTCCTGTCCGAACAGGCCGACGCGGCGCTGTTTATAGATCAGGGGGCCCGGCGATTCGATGCGGATGGCGACGGCGGTCAGAAGCATGAGCGGCGAGGTGCAGATCAGCAGGCCCAACGCGGCGGAAAGATCCAGAGCCCGTTTCACGCGGCGAAGGGAGCCGCGGGTGTTGAGGGAAAAGCCTTCTTCCGTGAGCAGCCATTCCGAACTGATCTGGGAGACGGGAAGGCGGTGGACCATGTGCTCGCAGAAGGAGCGCACGTCCACGATCATCTGCCCGCGCAGTTTGGCGTGCAGCAGCTCCGTGGCGATGTCCTCGTCGATGGGGGCGTCGGGCAGGAGGACGATCATGGTGACCTTTTGCAGTCTGGCTATTTCCTCGACCTGCATGGGCGTTCCCAGATAGGGAATTTCCCGGTCGTTGTCGCAGTCGCCCACATACCCCACGATGTCCGCGTCGCTCAGGGATTCGGCAAGCGTCTGACGGACCTTGCCCTCCCGGTCCGTTCCGACGAGAAGCACTCTGGGTTTATGCACGAATCGGCCGATGTGCTTGTAGTAGAGCGCGCGCCAGCCGAGGCAGAATACGAAGCACAGGGTGAACAGCAGAATCAGGGTTTCACGATCGAAGCGCCAGTTCTGGAACGCATAGAAGGCCGTGGCGGACGCGACCGCGCCGAGGAAGAAGGCGATCAGCACTCGCCCTACGGTGTCTCGGAAATCCTCCGCGCCGATGTTGTAGGCGTCCAACACATAGAAAAAGAAAAGGTAGGACGCGACGGTGAAAATCGACGCACCGGTGTAGTCGTCCAGAACGGAAAGATCGGCGGGCAACGTGAACCACCCGGTGATGCCAAGGGCGACGAGGATGCACGCCGCATCCAGCGCCTTGAACAACCCTTTGCGATAACCGCTGATAAGCAAGGGAAACCTCCAGTGAATCCTCTGTTATGAAACCAGTTTCATGACCTTGAGAATAAGGTCCGCAGCCTTGCGGGCATCCAGTTCTGTTTCCGCAATGGTTCGTCCTTCCTGTCCCATACGGGCCGCCAGAGCGCCGTCCTCCACGAACGCTTCCAGAGCCTTCGCAAGTGCCTCAGGGGTGCGGACGGGGACGAGAAACCCGTTGCGCCCTTCGCTGACCACGTCCCGGCATCCGGGAACGTCGGTCGCCACGATGGCCCGGCCCATGCTCATGGCTTCCATGAGCGAACACGGCAGTCCCTCCCGCCATGAGGGCAGGACGACCACGTTGGCCTGTTCCACATACGGGCGCACGTCGCGTGTCACCCCGAGATATTCTATGACGCCTTCCCGTTCCCAGTCCTTGAGCGTCTGCATGGGAACACCGCCGCGGGACGTCTCGGGAGCTCCCAGCAGTTGGAACCGGACTTCGGGGTGCGTTCTTTTGACCAGTCTGGCGGCTTCGGCGTATTCGTACAGCCCTTTCGCCTCAAGAAGACGGCCCACGAGCAGAAAAGTGGGAGCGCCTTCGGGCTGCGGAGCGACGGCGAACTTGTCGATGTCCACGCCCGTGCCCTTGGTCATGACGACATGGGCACTGCCGGGCAGGCAATGCCATTCCCGGAATGTGCGGACATCGTCCGTGTTCTGGAAAAAGACCGCGTCGGCAAACGAAAGGGAGACGCGGTAGAGCAGCGAGGCGACGCAGGTGAGCAGCTTTTTGACGGGTCTGTCGGCCTCGAACATGTACCCCAACCCGGTGATCATGGCGTACCGGGCCTTGATGCCTGCAAGGGCCGCCATAGGGACGCCGTAGATGACCGACTTGATGGTTGAGGCGTACAGGATGTCGGCCCGCTCCTCGCGGAACACCCTGTACAGAGCGAGGCAGGTCTTCAGGTCATGAGCGGGGTTCAATCCTTTGTTGTCCAGAGGATAGTTGCGGATGCGCGCCCCCAGTCCCCGAAGCGTCGCCTCGGCTTCGGGATCGCCCGCCGGAACGAGACACGTAACGGCATGCCCTTCCTCCTTGAGACGGGAGATGAGCATGCTCCAGAAGTTGACCAGAAAACTGGCACGATTGTTCATAATAATAATGTTCATGGCGGAGGACTATACCAGCGAGGCGAAGAGAAAGGAAGTGGCAGGAAGGGGAATCCTGCGGGGAGCGAAGCGAAATGGGGGCTTTTTCTTCGGAGTTCAGTTTTTCTGTTCCTGCGGGGCCGGACAGGCGGCTCAGGACTGGTGATTGGACTTGTCCGGTGGCTGGAACAGCCGCCCCCGCACGACCGAGGTCTTCCCGAACTTGCTTTGCAGCTCGTCCATGATGTGATCCAGTTTGGCCCGGCGTTTTTCGCGATCCGGGTCCGCCTTTGTCCCGAAGGGAAGCGAAAGCTGATGCGGCTGGTTGTCGAAGCCGGAAACGCCAAGGCCGATGAGACGCACCTTGCCTTCCAGCCGGACGTGATCCAGCAGATCGCACGCGGTTTCATAAATGGATTCCGTAGCGCAGACGGGAGTCTCAAGCGTTACACGGCGGGTGATGGTGCGGAAATCGGCGTACTTGATTTTCAGCGTGACCACCCGCCCTTGGAGATGTTGTTTGCGGAGCGTGCGTCCCACGCGATCCGCGTGGCGGAACAGCCAGCTTTTGAGATAGGCTCTGTCTTGGGTATCGGTATCGAAGGTCGTTTCGGCGCTTTCCGATTTGGGCGGAGTGAACGGTTCCACAAGGCGGAGATCGATGCCTTGCGCCCGCTCGTGGAGTGTGATGCCCGCCTTGCCGAAACGGCGTTCCCAGAACGGCTTGGGATAGCGCAGTACATCGCCGCACGTCCGGACCGCCAGTTCCTGAATCGCCTGTCGCATGGCCTTTCCCACACCGGGAATCTGTTCCACCGGAAGGGAGTGAAGAAAGGCCTCCACCTTGTCGGGATAGAGGATGCTGAGTCCGTCCGGCTTGTCCAGATCCGAAGCGATCTTGGCAAGAAATTTGACGGGGGCCAGCCCGATGGAGCAAGTCAGTCCCGTCGCTTCTCTGACTTCCTGCTTGATGCGGCGGGCCAGCCCTTCAACGGGGCCGAAGAGCCGCTCCAGACCCGTCGCGTCAAGATAGGCCTCATCCACGGAGGCCTGTTCGACCAGCGGAGAGTATTGGCGAAGAACATCCATGATCTGGTGCGAGACGGCAACATACCGGGCCATATGGACGGGGACGAGGATGGCATGGGGGCAGAGCTGGAATGCCTGCGTCAGAGGCATGGCGGAATGCACGCCGAATCGTCGGACTTCGTAGGAAGCCGCGCTCACGACGCCGCGAGGGCCGCCTCCACCCACGATAACGGGCTTGCCGCGCAGTTCGGGACGATCCTTCTGCTCAATGGATGCGTAAAAGGCGTCCATGTCCACGTGCATAAACCATGTCTCCATTGTTTATACCTATAACATATCTATTTTATTAATAAATAAAATAATATTCTGCCACACTGCTCCAGAACAGATTTGTTTTAGCTTACCTAAGCGTTTTTAGAGCTTGGTCAACTCTCTCCCCATTTCCCCTCTCACAAATTAGGCACGCCCACAAGAG
>CAUHBW010000115.1 GCA_959604115.1 uncultured Bilophila sp.
GCCTGCGCCCCAAGGCGATGCCGCCGTCATCCCCCGAACCGTTCCTTTATGCCAAAAATTCCGCAGAACTGAATGGTCGTTCTCTTGGCGGAAGATCATGCGCATTCTCCTCCACTAAACATCATGGTGTGCCTGAGCAGGACTCTTTGACTCCTCTTCCCTTCTCTCTTTTCTTCAATAAGAAAGAACATCTCACCCCCACATTTCTCTCCTTACCAAAAAACTTGTCCGCATGCGCAAGCTCGGCTAAACTCAGCTCCTGAGCTTTGCCGAATGTGAAGGATGGACACAATGAAAACAGATACTGGTGCCATAGGCGTTCTTGGCGGGGTCGGGCCGTATGCCGGTCTGGACCTTATGCGGAAAATTTTCGATCAGACCAAGGCGAACTGCGATCAGGACCACCTGTCCGTTATCCAGTTTTCGCTTTCCGAACATATCATCGACAGAACCCGTTTCCTGCTTGGGGAGACGGATGAAAATCCGGGGGAAGCCATTGGGGAAATCATGGTCCGCATGGCGAAGGCCGGGGCGACGGTCATCGGCGTGCCCTGCAATACCGCGCACAGCCCCCGAATCATGGACCGAGCCGTCGCCATGCTGCATGAAGCCGCACCTCAGACGCGGTTTGTGCACATGATTGACGCCGTCATCGCGTTTATCCGTGAAAGTCTGCCGGAAGCCAAGACCATCGGCGTGCTGAGCACCAAGGGAACATTCGCTACGGGCCTGTATCAGGACGCGCTCTCCGGGGCCGGGTTTGCTCCGCTTTTTCCCGACGAGGCCGGACGTGAACGCGTCCAGCAGGCCATCAGCAACACGGAGTACGGCATCAAGGCGCAGTCCAACCCCGTGCGTCCGGAAGCCCGCGCCGCGCTGCTTGGCGAAGCGGAAGCGCTGATGGCAAAGGGTGCCGACGCCGTTATCCTCGGCTGTACGGAAATTCCGCTGGCCCTGACAGAACCGGATCTCCACGGCGTGCCGCTGCTGGATGCGACCAAGGTTCTCGCCCGCGCGCTTATTCTGGCATTTGCGCCGGACCGCCTGAAGCGGGCCTCCTGAACCTCAGCCACGGAGGCAAGCATGCCCGTTCCTTCCATCGCATCGTTTCGGCAGGGTGAAGGCACTGTGGCCGTCGTCGGCCTCGGATACGTCGGTCTGCCGCTGGCGGTCGCCTTCGCGCGACATTTCAAGGTGATCGGCTTCGATCTGAACGATCGGCGCGTGCGCGAGCTGGCTTCGGGATTCGATCGCACGGATGAAGTGACGTCCGACGCCCTGAAAAAGTGCTCAGCGCTGTTTACCAGCGATCCCGCCGCGCTTCGTGAGGCCCGCGTCGTCATCGTCGCCGTGCCCACGCCCATCGACGAGCACCGCAACCCGGATTTGTCTCCGGTCGAGGGCGCGTCCCGTACCGTGGGGAGCCATCTCTCCGAGGGAACCGTGGTCGTCTACGAATCCACCGTCTACCCCGGCGTGACCGAGGAAATCTGTCTCCCCATCCTTGAGGCCGAGTCGGGACTGCGCTGCGGGATCGGCTTTACGGTGGGCTATTCGCCGGAACGCATCAATCCCGGCGACAAGGTGCACACGCTGGAAACCATCAAGAAGATCGTTTCCGGCAGCGACGGCCCCACGCTTGATCTGCTGGCCGAACTGTACGGGACGGTGGTGAAGGCGGGCGTCCATCGCGCCCCGAGCATCAAGGTGGCGGAGGCCGCCAAGGTCATCGAAAACACGCAGCGCGATCTGAACATCGCGCTGATGAACGAACTTTCCATCATTTTCGATCGGCTCGGCATCGACACGCTGGACGTGCTGGAAGCGGCGGGGACCAAGTGGAACTTTCTGCCGTTTCGCCCCGGACTGGTCGGCGGGCACTGCATCGGCGTGGATCCCTACTATCTGACCTTCAAGGCCGAGGAACTGGGTTGCCATCCGCAGGTCATTCTTGCCGGACGCCGCATCAACGACGAGATGGGCAAACATGTGGCGGAAACCTGCGTCAAGCTGCTCATCAAACAGGGGCGGCTCGTCAACGCGGCCCGGGTCGGCGTGCTCGGGTTCACGTTCAAGGAAAACGTTCCCGATCTGCGGAATACGCGGGTCATCGACGTGATTCGGGAGTTGCGCGAGTACGGCGTGGAAGTGCTGGTGCACGATCCGCTGGCCGACGCGGAAGAGGTGCGCCGGGAATACGGGCTTTCGTTCGCGCCGCTGGAAGCGTTGACCGATCTGGATGCCCTGATTGTGACCGTGCCGCATCGGGCCTACGCCGAACAGGGCGTGCTGGCGCTTCCGGCGTTGCACGAACGCTTCGCCGTGCCCGACAAGGCGCTTCTGATGGACGTGAAGGGGCATTTCCCGCGTGCGGCGGTGGAAGCCGAAGGCATGGCCTACTGGCGTCTGTAAACGCGGAAACGGAAGCCTTTTCGTTATAAAAAGCCCCGGACGGAATTTCGTCCGGGGCTTTCGTTCAGCGTCATTTCGTTCCTTACAAAGAAAGAACGAGGTTTCTAGGGCTACGGGGCCACGCGCTCTTTTTCGACCAGCCTGAGCGCCCCGGTCGGGCAGACCGTGACGCAGGCGGTTTCCAGACCGGCGTCGAGTCGATCTTTGCACTGGTCGCATTTGACGGCCTTGCGCCTGATGCGGTCTACCCAGATGAGATGGTGGGGACAGGCTTTCGCGCACAGCCCGCAGCCCACGCAGAGCGCCTCCCGCACAAAGACGATGCCGTCGCTGTCACGGCGCGTCAGCGCGTCTTTGGGGCACGCCTCCACGCAACGCGGCTGCGGGCACTGCGGACAGGCGCGGTAGCGGGTATGCATGATGATGCGGGGCGCGCCGTCTGATGGAGCCGGGGCGTCCTCGACCGGAACGTGTTTGACCCGGATCGGCGTGGCTTCGGCCTCGGCGTCCGCGAAGCGCGGTCCGTCGACGAGCAGCGTTCCGAGGGATATCCCCGGCGCGCTGTCGTGGGCCGCCTTGCAGCTCGCTTCGCAGGCGTGGCAGGCGATGCAGCGATCCTGATCGACGACAAGACGATACTTGCTCATAAAACATCCCTTTCGGGTTGGAGTGTCTTTCCGTTGCGGAATCTTTCGACGTTGAAACGCCGAAAGGCGAGGCGACGTGGATTCCGTCGAAGACCGCTATCTTCGGCGGAATGAACCTTTGAAATAGCTGTTCAAAGGGTTCTCCCCAGAGGAAGGCTACGCGTCCTCGACCCTGCGGACGGTCACGAAATGTTCCTGAAGGGCCAACCCGCCGCCGAGCGGGTCTTCCCGATCCAGTCCGCCGACCATGCAGGCTTCGTCGGCCACGCCCTTGCCGAACGCCCGCGTTTCCTGCGGGAGTTCGTGCCCGAAACCGTGCAGCATGAAGGCGGCTTCGGGGTGGATGCCGGTGGTGACCTTGGCCCGCAGGCGTCCCACGGAGCCGGAGGGCGTCAGCACATCCACCCAGTCGCCGTCGGCGATGCCGAGCTTCTTCGCCCGGTCGGCGTGCAGCCACAGGCGGTTGGTCGGGGCCAGTTCCGCCAGCAGGGGATTGTTCGTCGTGCTTGATTGGGTGTGGAGCGCCATGCGGCCCGGAATGAGCCGGAAGGCGTCCGGTCCCGTCGGGCGTTCCGGCGCGACGTAGGGGGGCAGGGCATCGTGCCCGGAGGCGGCCCAGACCCGGCTGCGAACTTCGATTTTGCCGGAAGGCGTGGGAAGGTTCACGTCCGCCAGCGTTTTCCACTGCGGTGAGGAAACCAGCGGCACGAAACCGGTGGCGTCGAAATCCCCGATGGAGACGCCGGTGCCCTCAAGCTGGTAATTCCAGATGTCTTCGATGCGCGAGAAGGCGAGCTTGCCCAGTCCGAGCCGGGCGGCGATCCCGCACAGGATTTCCCAGTCCGCGCGTGTGTCGAAACGCGGCTGAACCGCCCGCCGACGGCGGAAGAACTGCGGCCTGAGCCCCTGTTTCGACCCGAGGATGCTCTCTCTGGAAAGCGCGGGAGAGAGCGGCAGCACGACGTCTGCATAGGCCGCCGTGGGCGACCACGCGGTGGTGATCGCGACGATAAGGTCGAGCTTGTCCAGTTTGCGGCGCAGGGCGTCCGGGTCGGGGAGCGACGCCAGAATGTTGTGGCGGATCGAGAGGTAGGCGCGCACCGGGTACGGTTCGCCGGTCACGGCGGCGTCGAAGGCCCGGTGCAGAAGGCCCGGCTGCTGCCATCCGGCGCTGTCCGCCATCGGCCCGTCCGGCCCGGGGTACAGGTTCGCAAGCGGCTTGAGGCTCTTGATGTCCTTGGGAGACAGGCTGATGGGCATCCCGCCGCGCGCTCCGATGGAGCCGAGCAGGGCGTTGATGAGGTAGGCGGCGCGGATGGTCGCGAAGGTGTCCGCGTAGCGGGCCGTGAACCAGCCGGGATACCACAGCACGCGGGGCGCGGCCTCGGCGAGTTCGCGGACGAGTTTGACGATGCGCGCGGCCTCAATGCCTGTTTCGCTTTCTGCCCATTGCGGCGTGTAGGGGCGCACGAAGGCTTCCAGCTCCTCAAAGCCGTCGAGGAACCGCAGCACTTCGCGATCATAGAGCTTTTCCGCGATCAGCACGTTGAGCACCGCGAGGTTCATGGCGTAGTCGGTGCCGGGCCGGACGAGGAAGAAGGTGTCCGCCTTGGCGGCGCTGACCGTGGCCCGCACGTCCATCACCGTGAGCCTGCACCCGTTGGCCCGGGCGGCGGTGATGCCCGCGACTTCGGAGAGGTTCAGGGCCTCCAGCGCGTTGCGGCTCTGGAGCACGATGTGCCTCGATTCCTTGTAGTCGATGACGAGGCGGTCGCGCTTGAGCCCGACCACGGAGGTGCAGGCCTGCTCCACGTTGCGGGTGCAGGTGACGCCGTGGTTGTAGATGTTGGGCGTGCCAAGGGCGTTGGCGAAGGCCTTGTACAGATCCGTAAACGGGCCGCCCCGGTGCGACAGCACGACGCTCCGGGGGCCGTACTGGGCCTGAACGTCGCGCAGGCCGGAGGCGATCCGCTCGAACGCCTCTTCCCAGCTCACCGCGCGCCACCTGTTCGCACCGCGTTCCCCGTCGCGTACCAGCGGCGACTGCGGGCGTTCGGAATCCTTTTCCAGTGCCAGCGCCGCGATGCCTCGGGGACACAGGGCCGATCCGGTGGGCGCGTGCGGGTTGCCCTGAATCCAGACGGCCTCGCCGTTCTCGACGCCGACCGCCACCGGGCACCGCGTGCCGCACATGCCGCATATTGTATAGATTGTTTCCATTTTTTCTTCCTTTGGAAGAGAGGGAACCTTGCCGGAGAAAAGGGGACGCGCCCCGACTTCCTCCCACAATTCCTTCTCTTCAAAGACGTTTGGGCGTATCGAATCCCTGTTCGAGAAAGACTCGCCTCTTCCAGAACAGCTCCTGCCGGAACGCTTCACTTTTCAAGGATTCATTCCGCCGAAGACCACCGTCTTCGACAGCATCCGGGCCCCGCTGCGGCGCGTCCCTCGTTCCAACGTGTAACGTTACAAGGCGTCCATTGCCTGCCGGACGCGCCTTTTGGAGCACATGCCAACCGGCATTGTTCCCGAAACGGCAACCGGGAAAGCTGCGGACAGGGATTCGATAAGGTCGAAGTTTTTGCGGGAGGGGGTCTGGGGGAGGACGATTTTTGAAAAAAGCGCCTCCCCCAGTCTTCAGCGTCCGCCATAAAAAAAGCCCCGGAGCCTTGCGGGCAACGGGGCATCCCGACAAGAGCTCGGGGAAGTGTATCAGTAGGAGGCGATGTAGTCATCCAAGTTCTCCGCGGAACAATTGCGGCTGACCCAGAAGGCCGAAGCCCAGACCATGAGCGCGGTGGCTTCGGTGTCGTCGAGGCGCTTGAGCTTGGCCTCAAGGCTCGAACGGCTTGCGCCGTACCGGGTGTGCAGGCCCGACTGCTCGCAGAGATCGCCGACGCGGAGCAACAGATAGGAAAGACGGGTATGATCGGGCAGCAGACGCAGATCCCGATGCGCTTCGATGATGGTCTTGAGTTCCGGCCCGGTAAAGGTACTCTTGATGGTGGTGATCGCACGGAAAAAGGTATCGACCGCCCACGGCAGGATGAATTCGGCCCCTGCACTTTTGGTGCGGAAATAATCCTTCAGCCAGCGTTCCTGCTGTTCGTTGATGCGTGCTGCAACCTGAGGCATGCGCGGCTCCTTGAGAGGCTATTTAAGAAACGTTATCGCAGAACCTCTCACTATTCAAGCGTGTTCGCTGCAATCCTCTGGTTTCGGGCAGGAAAGAGCCAACGCTTCGTCGTTATACCATACTTTTTTCATGGTCAACCCGCAGGCCGGAGCCGTCAGCGGCGCCGTACGGCGATCGCAGGCCCCGAGGATGCCGGGAATGTCGGCGGGCTCCAGCTTGCCCCGGCCCACAGCGACGAGGAGCCCCATGATGTTGCGGACCATCTGCTTGAGAAAGCCGTCGGCTTCGAACCGCCAGACGAGTTCGAGGCAATCCGCGGGCAGCGGCCCGTCGGGCGTGCGGGTGATGGAAAGAATCGTGCGCACCGTGGTGTGAAGATCCGTCCCCGCGTTGCGGAGGCTGGCGAAATCCTGCCTGCCGAGAAGGTGCCGGGCGGCTTCGTCCATGCGGGCCACGTCGATGGGGCCGCAGGCCCAGACGAAAGGGTAAAGCTGTGGGGGCGTGTAGCGCCGCGAGAGCCACAGCCGGTACTCGTACGTCTTGCGGACGGCGCTGTGCTGGGCGTGGAACGTGTCGGGCACGAGAACCGCATCGGCGATGCGGATGTCGCGCGGCAGAAGCGTGTTCAGCGCGAGCTGCCAGTCCATGCGGGCGCGGGATTCGGGGATGTCGAGGTGGGCGACCTGCGCTTCGGCATGTACGCCCGCGTCGGTGCGCCCGGCGCCGTGCACGTGGACGCGCTCGCCGAGCACGTGGGCCACGGCGTCTTCAACGATGTTCTGGATGGTGGGCAGATTGGCGGCGTTCTTGCGGGCCTGCGTCTGCCACCCGTGGTACTGGGTGCCCACGTAGGCGATCGTCAGTTTGAGGCGAGGCATGGAAACCTTCCGGAAGGAGCGGCGGCGGAAAACAGGACAAAAGCCTCGGCCCCGCTCCGCAAAGCGGCCGGGGGAGACAACGGGGTCGTCAGGGCCGGTCCGGAGCGGGGCGGATGCCCCCTCCGGGACTTACTTGGAGCGGTGTTCGCTGCCGGTGATGCTGAAGGCCAGCGCGTAGAGATAGTGGAAGAAGTCCACATACTCCACGACGACCCTTTCCGGCGCGTGAATACGGGCTCCGGCGAAATTCAGGATGCCGCTGATGCCGGCGTCGATCAGGTGATCGGCGGCGCGCTGGGCGCGTTCCGGCGGCGTGGTGATGATCCCGATTTCAATGCCCTTGGCGTCGACGGCGGATTTGAGATCGCTCGTGCAGGTAACTTCGAGGCCGTACACCTGTTCGCCGATCTTGAACGGATCGCAATCGAACGCGCCCACGATGTGGAAGCCGCGAGCCTTGAACTCGGCATGGTGAAGCAGGGCGCGGCCGAGGTTGCCGACGCCGATGAGGGCGGCGCGCCATTCGCGGTCCACGCCAAGAGACGCCTTGATGGCCGCGATGAGGCTGACCACGTTGTACCCTACGCCGCGCACGCCGAATTCGCCGAAATAGGCAAGGTCCTTGCGGACCTGCGAGGCGTTCACGTCACAGGCTTCGGCGAGGGGGCCGGAAGAAATGACTTCCACGCCGTTGCGCTGCATGCTTTCGAGCACCTGGACGTAGACGGCGAGACGACGAATAGTGGCTCTGGGAATACGTTCGCTTTTGAATGAGAGCATAGTGGTATCGCAGTGCTTAAAAGATGAAAAAACGGGGAGAGGACGCGTTGCCGGTCCCTCCCCGGAAATCCTGACGGGACCGAAGCCCCGTCAGGGATAGACCGCTTCTTAGATGAAGGGGTTGGCGAACAGGATGATCAGGTTCACCACGAGGGAATAGATGGCCAAGGATTCCACGAAAGCCAGGCCGAGGATCAGGCTGACCTGGATTTTGCCGGCGGCGTCGGGGTTGCGGGCGATGCCTTCGCAGGCACCCTTCAGGCCGAGGCCCTGACCGATGCCGCAACCGGCGGCGGCGATGGCCATGCCCAGAGCGGTGCCGATGACGGCGAGGCCGAGAGCGGCGGAGTCCAGTTTCACGGCGGCGCCGTCAGCGGCGAAAGCGAGGCTGGCGATGCCCATCATGGCCACGGTGCTGAGCACGGTCACAAGAATCTTGCGCATGTATGTTGCTCCTTGAGCGGTTGTATTGTGTTGGTCAAAAAGACCATTTCCCCCGAAAGGATTGGGTTCGGCCTAGTGGGCCGGTTCCATAGCGCCCTTGAGGTAGATGAGGGCCAGCATGTAGAAGATGAAGGCCTGCAATACCTTGGCGAGCAGGAACAGGAAGTAGATGGGCAGCGTGCTCACCAGCGGCGCCATCAGGAAGAAGAGCATGAGCACGATTTCCTCGCCACGGATGTTGCCGAAAAGACGGAGCGTCAGCGAGAGCGGGCGGGCGAGATGCGAGATGAATTCAAGGATCATCATGAACGGCGCGAGCGGCAGCATGGGGCCCATGAAGTGGCGGATGTAGTGCCCGTGCCAGCGTTTGAGGCCCTGATAGTTGTAGTAGAGGAACACGAACAGGGCCATGCCGATGTTGGTGTTGATGTTGGCGGTGGGAGCGTCGCAGGCGGGGACGAGGCCGAGCAGGTTCTGCACGGCGATGAACAGGAAGAGGCCGCCGAGCACGGGGAAGACCTTGCGACCGTCGTCGCCCATGTTGGTGACGGTGAAGTCTTCCAGTCCGCCTATGATCATTTCGAACGTATTTTGCAGCTTTCCGGGGACCAGCGACAGGTTGCGGCGGACGATCCAGCCGATGGCGAAAAGGATGAGCATCGCCATCCATGTATAGAAAACGTGCCTGAATTCCACCGTCTGTCCGGCGATGGTGATATGATCCAGATGAACCAGTTCGGAGATGAGAATCGGTTCAGGAAGTCCGCCTGCCATGTGTGCGCTCCTTCAAAAATGTCAGTCATTACGCGCGCAGTGCGCCCGAAAGGAAGGCCATCCGCCGCATCGCGGCGAACTCCGCCCGTTTTCGTCCGCGGCCGGTGCCGGCATCGGGAAAACACGTCGGAAAAACATGATTCTTTTCGTGAAGGCTCTCTGTAGCCTGTCAGGCAGGTTTTTTCAATGCCTTTTTCAGTCCTCCCGCGGTCATGCCGACGAGGAGCACCGCAAGGCCCGACAACACCGCCGAGATGGAGCCCTTGAAAGGTACCAGTGCCATATACAACAAAATTCCGGTAAATAAAAGTCTCATGTTGGTATGGACGAGAAGCGCAATGAGATTTTTTTTGCTCCAACCTCCCGAGATAGCTTTGGGAACGAACTTTATGAGCGCGTAAAAATTCCATGCGGAAAGCAGCGCGCCGAAGCCGAACCAGAACAGCCAGCGCCCAAGCGGGTGGAGGAACCAGAGCAGCCCACCGCCGATCAGGCAGATCCCGGTGACGGCGAGCTGCCAGCAGAGGATTTCCCGGAGAGTGGAGTCCTGAACGCCGCGCCGCCAGAGAGCCTTTTCCAGCGCGTGGAAGGGGCCGCTATTCCGGTCGTTTCTTCTTGGCATCGTCCTGCTCCCCCTGACGCAGCAATATCTTGGCGTCCAGCCATATGTTCCTGAATCCCGCGCCCACGCCCACGATGAGCCCGACGCCCGCGCACCACGGCGAGGTGCCGAGCCATTTGTCCAGCCCGTACCCGAGCAGGCAGCCCACGATCACGCCCGAAACCATGTGCAGGCCCATGATGCTGGCCCGCCCCAGAGCGTCGAAGAGGCCCTGTTTGTTGTTTGACGACATTGGGTA
>CAUHBW010000116.1 GCA_959604115.1 uncultured Bilophila sp.
AAACCGTACATGTTGTTTGTTTTATGTTCTTATTTATTTTTGTTTGGGGGGGGGGGTGGGGGGTGGGTTTTGTAAACTTTTTCCCCATAATTTTTCCTCTCCCCTCCCCAGTTTCTGTTACTTCCCAAACCGCCGCAGCCGAAGCGCGTTCAGCACGACGGAGACGGAGGAGCAGGCCATCGCCGCACCGGCGATCATGGGCGAGAGCGAAGGCCCGCCGAAGAGCTTGAGAACACCGGCGGCGACGGGGATGCACAGGATGTTGTACCCGAACGCCCACCCCAGATTCTCGCGGATGTTCCGCAACGCCGCGCGGCTGAGCTCCAGAGCCGTCACCACGCCCCGCAGGCCCTTGCCCGAACGGGTGTCGCTGCCGAGCAGCACGATGTCCCCGGCCTCCACGGCAACGTCAATGCCGTTGCCCATCGCCATGCCGACGTCGGCACGAGCGAGCGCGGGCGCGTCGTTGATGCCGTCGCCGATCATCCCGACCCGCAGCCCGGCGGCCTGCAATTCGCTGATCACCTTCTCCTTGCCGTCCGGCAGCACGTCGGCGATCACTTCGTCGATGCCCGCCGTCTTGGCGATGGCCTCCGCCGTACGGCGGTTGTCACCGCTGAGCATGATCACCCGCAGACCGAGATGACGCAGTTCCCTGACCACGCCCTCCGTCTCGGGCCGGATGGTGTCCGCCACGGCGAGCATGCCCGCCAGACGGCCTTCCACGGCGAGAAGCAGGGGCGTCGCGCCGGAGTCCGACAGGGTCGCCAGACGCGCATCAACATCCTTCGCAGCCGCGGAGGAGACGTGCTGTTCTTCCATAAACCGTTTGTTACCGAGCAACAACGGAACGGATTCGTTCTCCAGATCGACCTTGCCGGATACGCCGAGACCGGACACGCTGGCGAAATCGCTCACCGGATAGAGCCGCAGCGAACGTTCCTCGGCGGCGGAGGTCACGGCTAACGCCAGCGGGTGCTCCGATACGCCTTCGAGCGAGGCGGCGAGACTCAGGATGCGTTCCTCGTCAAACAGGGGATCAAAGGACTCCACTTCCAGCAGACGGGGCTTGCCCTCGGTCAGCGTGCCCGTCTTGTCGAAGACCAGCACGTTCAGACGCCCGGCAAGCTCCAGCGCCGTGCCGTTCTTGACCAGCACGCCCAACTGCGCGCCCCGCCCCGTCGCGACCATGATGGAAATGGGCGTCGCGAGGCCGAGCGCGCACGGGCACGCCACCACCAGCACCGCGACGAAAATGCGGAAGGCTTCCGAAACCGGCACCTGCCCCCAGTACAGCCACCCGGCCCCGGCGACGACCGCCAGCGCCATAACCGTAGGCACGAAGACGAGAGCCACGTCGTCCGCCAGCCGGGCGATGGGAGCCTTGGAGCTCTGCGCCTCGCGCACCAGCTTGATGATCCGGGACAGGGCCGTGTCCGCGCCCACGCGCTCGGCCTTCATGATGAAGGAACCGGTCGTGTTGATGGTGCCCCCGGCCACGGAACTGCCCACGCCCACCGGCACGGGCATGGATTCGCCGGTCAGCATGGAGGCGTCCACGCTGGACGCGCCGCTTGTCACCACTCCGTCAACGGGGATGCGCCCGCCGGGCTTCACCTGAAGATAGTCCCCGACGCGCACGACCTTGACCGGCACTTCCTCGGCCTGATCCGGCTGGTCGGGCGCGGGCAGGCGCAGGGCGGTTTCCGGAGTCAGATTCATGAGCGCGCCGATGGCGTCGGACATGCGGAACCGGGAAACCGCCTCCAGATACTTGCCGAGGGAAATGAGCGAAATCAGTACGGCGGCGGATTCGAAATACAGATCCATCACCTTGTCGGTGTGCCCGAGCGCGACCTCGACGGTATTCCACAGGCTGTACAGGAACGCCGCGCCCGTCCCCATCGCCACGAGGCTGTCCATGTTCGGGGTGAGCCGCCACAGGTTGGGCAGGCCGAGCAGATAGAAATGCCGCCCCGACCACAGCACGGGCAGGGTCAGCGCGAGTTGCAGCAGCGCATGGTACAAGGCCGACTGGGGCGAGTGCATGGGGTCGATGATCGCGGGCAGAGGCAGTCCCCACATATGGCCCATCGACACCAGCAGCAACAGGATGGTGAAGCCGAACTCGGGCCACAGCCGGGCCTTGAGGGCCGCCAGATGTTCGACGGTTTCCTTCTGCTGGGCTTCCCACGTATCCACCATGTCGGCTTCGGGAGAAACGGGCGTGGCGGTAAAGCCCATTTCCTCGGCGCGCGTCTCAATCCTCCGGACAAGAGCTTCCGCATCAGGCTCCGAAAGGGCGGGGTCGGGCACGATGTTGGCGCTGTTGGCGGCGAGGCTGACGGTGGCGGACCGGATGCCGTCCATGCCGTTCAGGGCGCGCTCCAGACGCGAGGAGCAGGCGGCGCAGTGCATGCCGCCCACGGTGAAAAGAAGTTCTTTCTGCTGTTCCATGTGCCTCTCCTCCGCTTGCCAATATCGGACAAGCTCTTATGATATGAAGGGCGGACGCGTTGGCCGTCCCTTTCCTTATCCACCTTCTTACCCCGAAAGGATACGATTATGCCCACCCTCACCGTGAAAGGCATGTCCTGCAACCATTGCAAGCAGGCCGTAACCAAGGCTCTGGAAGCGATCCCCGGCGTGTCCGACGTCAACGTCGACCTCGAAAAGGGCGAAGCCGCCTGGAAGGAATCCCAGCCCGTCGACATCGCGGAAGTGAAGAAGGCCATCAACAAATTGGGCTTTGAAGCCTAATAAGCATCGTTCCTTCTTTTGTCCACTTCTATTGAAAACCCGTCTCATCTTTTACACGGATGCGAAACCGTATGCATGTCGTCCTTTTCCAACCGGAAATCCCGCCGAATACCGGCAATGTGGCCCGCTTGTGCGCCGCCATGCAGGTTTCGCTGCACCTGATCGAACCACTCGGCTTCAAACTTGAAGACCGTTACCTCAAACGCGCGGGCCTCGACTACTGGCCGCACGTGGACATGACCGTCTGGCCCGACCTCGACGCCTACATCCGGGGCGCGGGGGCCGGTCGTCGGCTTGTGCTGACCAGCGCGCGGCGCGGCGCGGCTCTGCACCGTTTCGCCTTCACGGAAAACGACACGCTCGTGTTCGGGCGGGAAACCTCCGGGCTGCCGCCCGAAGTCGTCGCCCTCTCGCCGCACCACGTCCGCATTCCCATCAAGGGCGAAGTCCGCAGCATCAACCTCTCCACCGCCGTCGGGATCGTCCTCTTTCAGGCGCTCGTCTCCGCCGGGCTGGTCGGAGAATGAAGATTGGGGAGGGGAAGGGGAACCTTTCTGAAGAAAGGTTCCCCTTCCCCTCCCCAAACCCCATCCCCTTCAAAGACGTTCGTATGGGTCGGCGTCGGGTCCGGCAACGCGTCTGTTGCGGGCGTTTGTCCCCCGACGGTGCGCCGGAAAAGAATGCGAAGGAAATCCGTCGGACAGGTTGACTATCCGTTTTTCAGCAATATGTGAGAGAAGGCAAAACCTCTCCGAAAAAAACGACGCCCCCGCACCCCACCCGACGGGAACTCCCGCCGCGCGGCCTCCCCACCAGTCGAAAGTCTTTGGGTGGGCGGGGGAGGTTTGGAGGGGGAGGGAGGCCCTTTCCGGAGAAAGGGCCTCCCTCCCCCTCCAATTGCCTTTTCCCTTTCCCCTCACCCACCCGGAACCGAACGCCGCCCATGAAACTGAACACCGAACGCATCCATACCATCTGGCACCTGACCTGGCCTCAGGGCATCATGCTGCTCTGCCAATTCGTCATCGGCATCACCGACGTGTGGGCGGGCGGGCGCATCGGTTCGGAGGTGCAGGCCTCCATCGGGCTGATCACCCAGTGCCACATGATGTTCATGGCGCTGGCGATGGCGGCGGTCAACGGCGCGGTGGCGTCCATCAGCCAGTCGCTCGGCGCGGGGCAGAACGTCAGGGCGCGGCGCTACGTCGGTCTGGTCGTCATCGGGTGCATCGCCATCGGCGCGCTCATCGCCGCCGCCGCATCCATATGGCGGGAACCGCTCCTGCGGCTCATCCAGACCCCCGAAAACATCATGGCCACGGCGATCATGTTCCTGACCGCCACGATCTGGGGCATCCCCGGACAGTATACCCTCACCATCGGAGCCGCCGTTTTCCGCGCCGCCAAGATGGTGCTCACCCCGCTGTACGTGACCATCACCGCCTGCCTGCTCAACGTGTTCGGCGATCTGGCCTTCGGCCTCGGCTGGTGGGGCTTCCCCAACTACGGAGCCGCCGGGATCGCCTACTCCACGCTCGTCTCGGTCACCGTCGGAGCCGCACTCATGCTTTTCCTGCTCGTGCGGAAAAACCTCTTCTCCCGCGACAGTTTCCCGCCGCTGCGCTGGATCAGGACCGGGGCGCCCTACCTGCTCAAGGTCGCCGGGCCCGCCTTCGGCACCTCGTTCCTGTGGCAGACCGGGTACATGGTCCTGTACATCATCACGGCATCCCTGCCCTTCGGCAAGGTCAACGCCCTCGCGGGGCTGACCACCGGGCTCCGGGTGGAGTCCATCCTGTTCCTGCCCGCCACGGCGTTCAGCATGACCGCCGCGGTGCTCGTCGGGCACGCGCTCGGCGAAGGCGACCGCCGCGAGGCCAAACGCACCCTGCTCGCCACCCTCGGCATCGCCTGCGCGGGCATGAGCGTCGTCGGAGCCTCGATCTGGCCGTGGCGCGCGGAACTCGCGGGCCTGATCGCTCCCGACCCCGCCGTGCAGATCGAAACCGTCAAATACCTTTCCTACAACATTCTGGCCGTGCCGTTCACCGTCGCCAGCGTCGTGCTGGCGGGCGGACTCAACGGCGCGGGCGCCACGGTCTACCCGATGGTTTCGTTCAGTCTCGCCGTATGGGCGGTGCGGCTGCCCATCGCCTGGCTGTTCGGACACGTCATCTGGCAGGACGCCGCCGGAGTCTTCCTTTCCACCTTCGTTTCGCAGGTGGTCATGGCGCTTTCCCTGCTCTGGGTCGCGTTGCGCTGCAACTGGGCACGATTCGCCCTGAACGCGCGCCCGCATTCCCTTTCCCGTTAACCAGAGGTTTTTATGCTCACAGACGCTTTCGCTTCCATCGAACTCGGCGACGCCGCCGCGTACGCCCCCTATTTCCGCGCGCTGCCCCTGCGCGCCGCCGACTACACCTTCACCAACCTGTGGGGCTGGGGCCCCCACTACAATCTCGAATGGCGCACCGCGCACGGCCTGTGCTGGATACGCCAGAAACGCAGCGACCTGCCCGTCGAACGCCTCTGGGCCCCTGTGGGCGACTGGCACGCCGCCGACTGGGCGTCCATGCCCGAACTCGTCCCCGGCACGACCATCATCCGCGCGCCGGAACCGCTGTGCGAACTGCTGCTGGAACGCCTGCCCGGACGTGTGGAAATCGAGGAAACGCCGGGACAGTGGGAATACCTGTATACGCAGGAAGCCCTCTCCACTCTCGCGGGCAACAGGCTCCACAAGAAAAAGAACCACGTCAACGGGTATATAAAAACCTATGGAGAAGATTACCGCATCCTGACCGGCGAAACCATGCCGCAGGTGCTCGCCCTTCAGGAAGACTGGTGCAAGTGGCGCGAATGCGAAAAATCGGCCTCGCTCCTCGCGGAAAGCGACGTGGTCTGCTCGGTGCTCCGCAACTGGGACGTCCTGCCCGGACTCATCGGCGGCGCGCTCTACGCGGGCGAGGAAATGGCGGCCTTCGCCGTGGGCGAACCGCTGGACGACCAGACCATCGTGGTCCACTTTGAAAAGGGCCGTCCCGAATACCGGGGCGTGTATCAGGCCATCAACTTCTGCTTCGCCAAGTATTCCGCCAAGAACTTCGTGTTCATCAACCGCGAACAGGACGCGGACGAAGAAGGTCTCCGTCAGGCCAAGGAAAGCTATTATCCGTCCGGGTACCTGAAGAAGAACACCATCAGGATCGTGAAGTAGACGTTTTCCGGCCCGCCGCGAGGCGTTCCCGAGAAAAACGAAAACCGGGCTCCGGCGTATTGCCGGAGCCCGGTTTTCGTTTGGCGGAATGAGAGGTCAGCGCGGGAAGGTCGCATTCACCAGACCGCGCACCGCATCGAGCCAGCCCTTGCGCTCCTCGGCGGTGCTGTCCGCGATCACCCGGAACATGCGCCGGTCAAAGCCCCGGACGCCGCAGAAACCGAAGACGCAATCCTTCCAGATGCGTTGCAGCGGATCGCCGAACACGGTTTCCTCGCGCTCATTTGGGGTATTGGAGGTGTTGAAGACCAGCGCCGCCTTCGCCTTGAGCAGACCGATGGGCAGGCCGCCGCCGTTGTCGCCCTCCGGGAAACCGTAGGCCACGCCCTCCCGCAGTACGCGATCGATCCAGCCCTTCACCACGGCGGGCGGCTGACCCCACCAGTTCGGATGCACGACGACGATGCCGTCGGCCTCCCGGATTTCGCGCTGATGCAGGGCCACAAGCCCGTCCCCCGCCACGTCGCTCACCAGCTCGCCGCCGGAGAGCAGCGGATCGAAGCCTTCCTCGTACAGATCATGAAACAGGGGCGTGTGCCCGTTCCGCTCCAGCGTATCCACCACCGCCGCGGCGATGGCGGCGTTGAAGCTGTCCCTGTAGGGATGCCCAAGCAGGACTGAAATATTCATGCGCGCGCTTCCTTTCGGCGTCTTGCCGGGAAAGGGAAAAGGGGGACCGCCCTTCGATGGTTGCGGC
Source organism: uncultured Bilophila sp. (assembly GCA_959604115.1). Taxonomy (GTDB): domain Bacteria; phylum Desulfobacterota; class Desulfovibrionia; order Desulfovibrionales; family Desulfovibrionaceae; genus Bilophila. The sequence goes on from CAUHBW010000116.1 coordinate 6,735, forward strand.
GAGGCTATTCGCCCCACACCAGCGCGACCCAGTCGCCGGACTGCACCCGCCGCGCCTTGCCGAGTTCGGCGTAGGCCGCCTCGACCGCGTCGGCCTGCACGTCCAGCAGGCCGGACAGCACGAGGCACGCGCCCGGCGTCATCCGGGCCATGAGCGCGGGGGCCAGCTCGCGCAGCGGACCGGCGAGGATGTTGGCGACCACCAGATCGAACCGTTCGCCCTCGCCCGCTTCGGCGCTGCCGGGGACGATGCGGAAGGCGTCGGCCACGTCGTTGATGACCACGTTTTCCAACGCGTTGTCCACGGCCACGGGATCGATGTCCGAGCCCAGCCCGGTAAGCCCGTTCTTGCAGCAGGCGATGCCGAGGATGCCCGAACCGGTGCCCACGTCGAAGAACCGCTGGCCGGCCTTGAGGCGGCCCGAGGCCAGCAGTTCGGTGATCGCCTCAAGGCAGAGCACGGTGGTGTTGTGGTGCCCGGTCCCGAATGCGGACTTGGGTTCGATCACGATGGGGGTACGCGATTCCAGCGGCGTGGACGCGGCCAGCCACGGCGGAAGCACGATGAACCGTCCGGCGCGGACCGGGGTGAAGAACTCCCGCCACGCCACGGTCCAGTCCTGACGCGGGATGGCGGTCTGCTCCACGTCGAGGTCCGGCAGCCACGCCCGCAGCGCGCCGAGCAGGTTTTCCTGCACGATGGCGTTGTCGCAATGCACGCGGAAGCGCGTTTCGCCGGTGGGGAGGCTGTCCTCCTCCCATCCATAGGAAATGTTGCGGACAAGAAGACCGACGACGGTGTCGTACCGGTCCTCGTCGACGACGATGTCAAGACGGACAAGATCGGGTGTGGACATGCTGTATCCTTACAGGATTTCGCGGAGGAACGCCTTGGTGCGCTCGTGCTGCGGGTTGGTGAAGAACTGTTCGGGCGAGCCTTCTTCGAGAATCACGCCGTGGTCCATGAAAATCACGCGGTCGGAGACTTCGCGGGCGAACCCCATTTCGTGGGTGACGCACACCATGGTCATGCCTTCCTTGGCGAGATCCTTCATGCAGTTCAGGACTTCGTTGATCATTTCGGGGTCGAGCGCGGACGTGGGCTCGTCGAACAGCATGGCCCGGGGCTGCATGGCGAGCGCGCGGGCGATGGCGACGCGCTGCTGCTGACCGCCGGAGATTTCGCCGGGACGCTTGGCGGCCTGACGCGCGATGCCCACGCGGGCGAGCAGCTCCATGGCGAGATCGGTGGCTTCCTTTTTGCTCATGCCCCGTACCTTGATCGGAGCGAGGGTCACGTTTTCGAGCACGGTCAGGTGGGGATAGAGGTTGAATTGCTGGAACACCATGCCCACTTCGGCGCGGAGGGCGTTCACGTCCACTTCCGGCGCGTAGATGCTGGTGCCTTCAAAGAGGATATCGCCCTTCTGGATCGGCTCCAGCCGGTTGAGGCAGCGGATGAGCGAACTCTTGCCGGACCCGGAGGGGCCGCAGATGACCAGCACCTCGCCCTTCTCCACCTGCTCCGATATGCCCTTGAGCACATGGAATTCGCCGTACCATTTATGAACATCCCTGATTTCGATCAGCGACATGCTTGCATCCTTTTGTTTGGGCTTCACGCCGGAAGCGCACGGGCCCCCGAACGGACGGAACCGGCGCCTTTTCACGGCACACCGGTTCAGCGTAACAGGATTTCGAGTAACTGGGAAGCCGCTATTGTCCCCTCTTCCCCCTTATGCTATTGCTTTTGCAGCGTATTAACCCCAAGCGACACAGGAGGCCGTCATGGCGCTGTTCACCAAGGAAGAGTCCCTCGCCTATCATGAGGAGCCGCGTCCGGGCAAACTGGAAGTGCTCCCCGTCAAACCCTGCTTCACTCAGAAAGACCTGTCGATGGCCTATTCTCCGGGCGTCGCCAACGCCTGCCTCGCCATCGCGGCCGATCCGTCCCTCGCCAACACCTACACCGGACGCGGCAACCTCGTCGCCGTGGTGTCCAACGGCACCGCCGTCCTCGGGCTCGGCAACATCGGGCCCCTCGCGGGCAAGCCGGTCATGGAGGGCAAGAGCGTGCTCTTCAAGGTCTTTGCGGACGTCAACGCCTACGACATCAACCTCGCGCTCACCGATCCCGACAAGATCATCGAAGTGGTCAAGGCGCTCGAACCCACCTTCGGCGGCATCAACCTTGAGGACATCAAGTCGCCCGAGTGCTTCTACATCGAGGAAGTGCTCAAGAAGGAAATGAACATCCCGGTGTTCCACGACGACCAGCACGGCACCGCCATCATTTCCGGCGCGGGCCTCATCAACGCTCTGGAGCTGACCGGCAAGAAGGCCGGGGACTTCGTCGTGGTGGTGTCCGGCGCGGGCGCGGCGGCCATCGCCTGCGCCAAGTTCTACACCGCGCTCGGCATCGATCCCAAAAACATCCGCATGTTCGACTCCAAGGGCATTCTGCACAAGGGCCGCACGGATCTGAACAAGTACAAGGCGCAGTTCGCCCTGTCCGACGACATGACCATGACCGAGGCACTCAAGGGCGCGGACCTTTTCCTCGGCCTGTCCAAGAAGGATCTGCTCACGCCCGAGATGATCAAGGGTATGGCGCCGAATCCGGTCATCTTCGCCTGCGCCAACCCCGATCCCGAGATCGCCTATCCGGTGGCGATGGAAGCCCGCCCCGACTGCATCATGGGCACGGGCCGCACCGACTTCCCGAACCAGATCAACAACCTGTCCGGGTTCCCCTACATTTTCCGGGGCGCGCTGGACGTGCATGCCGTGGAGATCAACGAGGCCATGAAGCTCGCCGCCGCCCGCGCCCTCGCCGCGCTGGCGAAGGAACCGGTGCCCGCCGAGGTGTCCGCCGCCTACGAGGGGCAGACCTTCAGTTTCGGGCAGCACTACGTCATTCCGAAGCCTTTTGATCCCCGCCTCGTCGAGTGGCTGCCCCCGGCGGTCGCACAGGCCGCGATGGACACCGGCGTCGCCCGCAAGCCCATTGAAGACATGGACGCCTACAAGGCCGGCCTCCGCGACCGCGTCCGCAAGGCGCAGGGCCGCGCCGTGTCGCTGATCGAGAGCTACAAGTAAACGATGAATGTGGAGGGGGGAAGGGAACCTTTCTGGAGAAAGGTTCCCTTCC
>CAUHBW010000117.1 GCA_959604115.1 uncultured Bilophila sp.
AAACGGGGGGGTGAAGGGCGGGTAAACCTTACTGTACACTTTTTACCCCCCCCTACCCCCCTTCCCCCCCATCCCTCCTCTTTCAAAGACTTTCGACCTTATCGAATCCCTTTTCTGGGAACGTGCCGTTACACGACGGCAAGACGTTCCATCAACTGTTCAAAGAAGAAAGAGGCCGTTCGGCCTCTTTCTTCCTTTTTGATGAGCCACCCCCTTTTCGGAAAGACGCCGCAAGCCGCCGCGTCTCCGTTTCCGAGGGGGTCGGCATCATGCCCCCCGGCCGCCGGAGGCATGCCTTTCCTTCCCCTCCGGCTCCCGCAATGCCTCTTTCAGCTTCATGATCCGTATCCACGAGGCTTCGAGCCGGGCGCGGGACAGCCTTCCCTCGCCCACTGCCCTGACGATGATGGCTTCGACCTTGGCGACGGCGGCGGGATCGTACTCCAGATTGTTGCCGATCAGCAGGATGTCCACCCCGGCGTCGATGGCCCGGAGCACGACGTCCTCCAGAGAATACCGGGCGGCGATGGCCTGCATCTGCAAGTCGTCCGTCACCACCACGCCGTCGTACCCGCGACCGCGCAACAGGCCGTTGACGACCTTGGGCGAAAGCGTGGTGGGCGCGTCCGGGTCAAGTCCCCTGTGGAACAGATGCCCCGTCATCACCATGTGCGGGCCGGAGGACGCCAGAGGCTTCGCGTAGGCTTCAAGCTCCTTGGGGCTCCACGTCGCCGTGATGTCCGTGACGCCCTTGTGCGAATCCGTGTGCGCGCTCCCATGTCCGGGAAAATGCTTGAAGACCGCGACCACGCCCGCGGCGTTCAGGCCGTCCGCAAACGCCGCTCCATGAGCGGAAACGGCCTTCGGGTCCGCCGAAAAACTGCGCCCCAGACGCCCGATGGCCGGCGAGTCGGGATAGGCGTTGACGTCCAGCACCGGCGCGAAATTGAGATTCACCCCCAGATCGCGCAGCAGCGTTCCCATGCGGAAGGCCGTGTTCCGGGTGGCCTCGGGCGTTCCCCGTCCCAGCTCGGCGGCGGACGGAAACGCCGGAAACCCGTCGCGCGGCAGGAACCGCGCCACTTTGCCGCCTTCCTGATCCACGGCGACGAACAGCGGACGGTCGGCGGGAGCGGCCTCGCGCAACGCGGAGGTCAGCCGCTTCACCTGCGCCGCATCCCGTATGTTGCGCCCGATGAGCGGATTGTGCGCATCCCGCTTGAACAGGATCACCCCGCCCAGATGCCGGACGCGGATGTCCTCGAGAATCGCCCCGCACGCTTCCGGCTCCTGCCCCTTGAAGCCCACCAGCAGCATCTGCCCCGCCATTTCCTCGACGGAAGGCGCGCCGAACGCGGAGGCACCCGCCCCAAAGAACAGGAAAAAGCCGAGCAACACGGCAAGCGGGCGCCGTCCCGACCGGAACGGAGCCGGATTCTCATGCAGAAACATATTGCTATCCGGGTGATTTTACGTCAGAACGGGCACGCCTCAATCGGCGTCCGGTTTCCGGCGGTCTTCGATGGCCTTGGGTTCGTCCTTCTTCTCGGGGGAAGCCGGTTCCACTGTGTACTCGTCGGGAGACAGCTCATAGGTATCGGGATCCTCCCGATGCCCGCGAGGTTCTTCCGCCGCTCCGCCGGTCGCGCCGGGGATATTGGTATAGAAGATGATCCGGCTGCCGTCCGCGCCGTACCGCACGTTCTTCCGCGCACGGCGCATCGCCAGCCCGAACACCACGAACAGCACCAGAAACACGAAAAAGGCGACCACGATCCCTACGGTGGCGAGCAGGAACACAAGTCCCGCCACAGCCACGGACGTGATGCCGGCGATGACCCATCTCAAAAAATCAGGCATGGGAGAATACTCCAATCGGTTGCGTTGACTCCTCTCTCTGGGGAGATAAAGCCTCCATTCCCAAATGACAAGCCTTCCCGCCGATTTCCGCCTTCCAAAGGAGCTTCTATGGTATCACAAGACCTGCTCAAACGCTTTTCCGCCGGTTTCCAACGCTTCCAGAAAACGTGGTATTGCCCGGAAAACAACATCTACGAAGATTTGCGATCCGGTCAGAACCCTTATGCGATGGTCATCGCGTGCAGCGACTCCCGCGTGGACCCCGTCCTGCTGCTCGACGCCACGCCCGGCGATCTGTTCGTCATCCGCAACGTCGCCAACCTCGTCCCGCCCTACGAACCGGACAGCCATCACCACGGCGTCAGCGCCGCGCTGGAATACGCGGTCCGGCACCTGCGCATCGAGCACATCATGGTCATGGGCCACGCAAAATGCGGGGGCTTCACCAGCCTGCTCGAAGTCTCGCACAGCGACGACGAGTTCCTCAACATCTGGATGAGCCTCGCCTGCCGGGCCAAGGCCGAAGTGGACCGCACGCTGCCCGACGCCGATCCCGACGAACGCCAGCGCGCCTGCGAAATGTGGGGCGTGCGCTTCTCGCTGGACAACCTCATGGGCTACCCGTGGATACGCGAGGCTGTGGAGCGGGGAGAACTGCTGCTGCACGGCCTGTATTTCGACATGGGCACGGGCGAACTGCTCTACTTCGACGCGCACCGGGAAGCCTTCGTGCCGATGGTGGAAGCCTGCGCGTCCGCCGGAGCCTCGTCCGTCAGAATCCGGCGCTGAACGTCCCCCAAAACGTCACTGCGGACGCCCCGACAAAAAATACTTACACTCGTTTCCGTTTCCCACTATACCGGAGGCAGGCCTCCATACCGGGGGTCCAGTTTCATCAAGGGAGAAAAACGATGCGTACAGCTTCTCTGACCATTCTCGCGTTCGTCGCGGCGTTCCTGTTTTCCGTCATTCCCGCCCGGGCCATGGAGGGCCACGACATGCCGGGAGCGGCCCATTATTCGGACCGGGCGTTCCTGTCCGGCATGATCGCGCACCATGAGGGCGCGGTGGACATGGCGAAACTGTTCCTCCAGTCGCCCCAGAAGGATCAGGACCCCAAGGTCAAGGCATGGGCCGACGACGTGATCAAGGTGCAGGAAAAGGAAATCGCCGAAATGAAGGAGCTCCTCAAGCCCCTCGGCGGCATTGAGGAAAGCGCCTACGCCCCCATGAAGAAGGCCATGCAGCACATGCTCGACGAAGGCAAGAATCTGGGCCCGAACATGCGTTTTGTGGAACTCATGCTTCCCCACCACGCCATGGCGCTGGAAATGTCCATCCCGGCTCTCCTCGCCTCCAACAATCCCAAGGTCCTTGACCTCGCGGAAGGGATTATCATCAGTCAGGCCAAGGAGATGCGCGCGTTCAAGGCGTGGATCGCCGCTCACCGCACGAAGTAACCGTCTTCTTTCCGAACTGCTTCCACCGTTTGCTTTCGGAAACGAACTCGGCCTTCAGGATGGCCGACACAAAATCGTAACATTTCAACAAGCCAAAATAATTAGAAAAAGTGCTTGTATGCCGTCCCCGGCAAGGGGAAACACGGTGTACAAGCGCTTTTTTTCGCGTTAGCCTCCGCACCAAAAAACGCAGGATGGCTCGCATGTCTTTCGAAATCATTCTTCTCATTCTCGTCGCCGCGCTGCTCCACGCCTCATGGAACGCCGTCATCAAGGGTGGTTCCAACAAGCTGTATGAAACCGGCCTCAACTGTTTCGGGGGCGGGGTGGGGGTGTTGTTCATCGTCCCCTTCCTGCCGTTTCCGGCGCTGGAGAGCCTCAAATTTCTGGCCGGCTCCTGTACCGTGCACATCGCCTATTACCTGTGCATCGCCGTGGCCTACCGCAGCGTGGACATGTCGTTCGCCTACACCATCATGCGCGGCACGGCCCCGCTGCTGACCTCGCTGTTCATGCTTCTGAGCGGGCACGAGATGCCGCTCGCCGGGTGGCTCGGCATCCTCTGCCTGTGCGCGGGCGTGCTGACTCTGACCTGCGACAACATCAAGAACGGACGCTTCCAGCTCAAGGGAGCACTGGCCGCCGTGGGCACCGCCGTGGTGATCATGGGCTACACGCTGTTCGACGGCTACGGCGCGCAGGCCAGCGGGAACCCCATCAGCTACGTGTGCTGGCTGTACGTCATCAATACGTTCCCCATCAATCTGATCCTGCTGATCCGGCAGCGCAAGACGTACATCCCCTATTTCCGCACGCGCTGGAAGCACGGCCTCTTCGGGGGGCTGTGCAGCCTCGGCTCCTACGGCGTGGCGCTCTGGGCCATGACCAAGGCTCCCATCGCGATGGTCGCGGCCCTGCGCGAAACCTCCGTCATCTTCGGCATGCTCCTCGCCGTCTTCTTCCTCGGAGAAAAGTTCTCCATCGTCAAGCTCCTCGCCGTCGTCCTCGTGGCTACGGGGATTTTCTTCATGCACTAGGAATCGGGGGGGGGGGGGGGGGTGGGGGAGTGGGGGAGGGTGAGTAGGACCGCCCCCGGGGGCATTGGGGTTTTTTCTTCTGCCCTGGGCAGGGGGGGGGGGGTGGTTGTACCTTTTTGGTATACTGTTCCCCCCCCCCCTCCCCCGGTACCCCCTCCTCTCCTCTTCCCAAGACTTTTGACCTTATCGAATCCCTCTCGTCCGCTTTCCCTGAAATCGTTTTGCCCGAAAGGGAGATGTCCAATATGTAGAATGCCGGACTTCCCTTTCCACCGCCGCACAACGCAAGATATGCGCTTCCAACGCTCTTCAAGATTCGTTGCCGCCGTTCCCCCGCCGCAAACGGGGAACGCCTTGAACAAGGTCGAACGTCTTGGGAAGAGGGGGTCGGGGGAGAGCCCTTTCTTCAGAAAGGTTTTTCCCCCGGCCTTCTCCTCCAAAGGTTGACAGCGACGCCCTAAGGCATCACAACAGCCGGATCGGCCATACCGCCCCCAACCTCCAACCTTTGGCACACGTTATGAGCTTTCCGGAACTTTTCGCCCTCGCCGTCGCACTGGCGATGGACGCGTTCGCCGTCTCCGTCTGCGCGGGCTGCGCATTGAAGCGGGTGACCGCCGGGCACTTTCTGCGGCTTTCCCTGACCTTCGGCTTTTTCCAGTTTCTGATGCCCGTGATCGGCTGGACGCTCGGGCTGACCGTGCGCGGCTTCATCGAATCGTGGGATCACTGGATCGCCTTCGCGCTGCTGGCATGGATCGGCGGCAACATGATCCGCGGCGGCGCGGACGACGGGGGGGACGAGGAAGCCTGCGCCGTGGACCCGACCAGAGGCCGTCGGCTCATCATCCTCGCCGTGGCGACCAGCATCGACGCGCTGGCCGTGGGCCTGTCCTTTTCGCTGCTCAAGATCAGCGTCTGGGGGCCTTCCATCCTGATCGGCGTAGTCTGCGCCGCCATCACGGCCTGCGGCGTGTTCGCCGGAAAGACGCTCTCCAACGCGGACATCTTCGGACGTCGCGCCGAGCTTGTCGGCGGCTGCGTCCTCATCGCCATCGGTCTGAAAATCTTGTACGAACACGGCGTGTTCAGTTGACGCCCGCCGCATTCCGCACCGGCGGGACGCCATGTCCCTTCTTTCCCGGAGTATGCTTTCCATGACTGCTGAAACCGCACATCTCGACGCCCATTCGGAGAAAAAACACGCGGCGCTGGCCTCCCTGTTCTGGGCTCTGTTCCTGACGATCATCAAGCTCGCGGCCGGGCTCGCCACCAACAGCCTCGGCATCCTGTCCGAAGCCCTGCACAGCAGCCTCGATCTCGTGGCGGCGGGCATCACCTTCTTCGCGGTCCGCGTCGCAGCGCGCCCGGCGGACAAATCCCACCCCTACGGCTACGGCAAGATCGAGAACCTGTCCGCGCTGGCGGAAACGGTTCTCCTGCTGGTCACCTGCGGCTGGATCGTGCACGAGGCCGTGAACCGGCTCTTTTTCAACGCGCCCGAAATCGTGCCCTCATGGTGGGGCGTGGGGATCATCCTCGTGTCCCTGCTTGTGGACGTGAACCGCGCGGCCATGCTCCGCCGCGTCGCCAAGAAGCACAAGAGTCAGGCGCTGGAAGCCGACGCCCTGCATTTCACCACGGACATCTGGTCCTCCGGCGTGGTGCTCGTCGGCCTGCTCTGCGTACAGGTCAGCGAATATCTGCCCGCCGACAGCGCCTTCCGGGGCATCCTGCACATGGCCGACGCCATCGCCGCCCTGTTCGTATCCGGCATCGTGGTCATGGTGGGCATCCGGCTGTCCTGCCGAGCGGTGACCACGCTGCTCGACGGCGGCGGCAAGGAGCACAGCGAAATGCTGGAACAGGCGCTCGCCAGACAGCTTCCGCTGTGCCGGGTGCGCCGCCTGCGGGTGCGCGAAAGCGGCGCCGACGTGTTCATGGACATCACGGTGGAGGCCCCGGCCACGCTGCGTCTGGACGCGGCGCACGACGTTTCCTGCGTGGTCGAGGACATCGCCCACGAAATCGTGCCCACCGCCGACATCACCGTCCACGTCGAGCCCGCGCAGGAAGAAACCGAGAGCATGCTCCAGCTGGTCCGCACCATCGCCACCGCGCACAACCTTTCGGTACACAACCTGATCCTGTCCGAACAGGAGGAAGGGCTTCTCGTCTTCCTGCACGTGGAGGCGATTCCTGACATGACGCTGCGTCAGGCGCACGACCATGTGCTCCTGTTTGAAAAGGCGCTCGGAAAGCGTCTCAACACCACGCGCATCGAAACGCACATCGAACCCGAGGATCGCATCGGCGCGGCGAACGAGGTGCCCTTCGACGCGGACCTGCATTACGTGCGGGCCGCCGTCAACAGCATCCTGCCCGAGTTTCCGATGGTGTCCAACGTCCACGACCTGCGTCTGACCCACATGGGCGGCACCCCGCTGGTCAGCTTCCACTGCATCATCGACGGCGACCTCTCCGTCGCCGCCGCCCACGACATCGCCACCGACATGGAGCGCCGCCTCCGCACCTGCGCCCCCAAGCTCGATCGGATCCTCATCCACACCGATCCTTCCGCGCTCATCGTCATGCCCGACGGAAAATAAAAAAGGGAAGGGGAGCTTTTCTCCAGAAAGGCTCCCCTTCCAAAACTTTCGACCGTATCGAGTCCCATTTTCTCCCGACTCCTCACACTTCCCAACAAATGCCTGACTGAGCACAAACGAAAGCGGAACACGCATTGGGCATGTTCCGCTTTTCTCTCCCGGAAAAACAGCAATCAGGGATTCGATAAGGTCAACGTTTTTACTGGAGAGGGGTCCGGGGGGAGGACGCTTTTTTCAGAAAGCGTCCCCCCGGTCTTTTCTCCCCAAATCACACGATGCCGTGCTCGCCGGGGCGTTCGTACTCCACGTTCTTCTTGCGGGCCATCATGTACTGGCGGGTGTCGCCGAGCATGAGCAGGATGGGGTTGGACACGAAGACGGAGGAGAAGGTGCCGATGAACACGCCGATGGTCATGGTCAACGCGAAGTCGTGGATCGCGCCGCCGCCGAGAATGGTCAGGCTCAACGCCGCGATGAGGGTGGTCGCGGAGGTCATGATCGTACGGCCCAGCGTCTGGTTGACGCTTCGGTTGATGATATCCGCAAGCGGAGCCGGATCGTCTTCGGGCTGGTTCTGGAGGTTTTCACGGACGCGGTCGTACACGATGATGGTGTCGTTCAGCGAATAGCCAACCAGCGTCATCAACGCCGCAATGATGTTCAGGTCGATTTCCTTGCCCAGAATCTCCAGCAGCCCCAAGGTGATGAGCACGTCGTGCAACAGGCCGACGATGGCCCCGAGGGCGTAATTCAGCTTGAGCTTCCACGAAATGATCAGCGTCAGGGCCAGCGCGCCGATCACGCGATAAACCATATCCATGCCGAGGAGGCCCATGACGTACATGGCCGAGCCGAGAGCCGCCGCCATGATCGCCGCGATCATCCAGCGTTGCTCGAACCGGCCGGAAATGTACACGGTGATCAGCAGGATCGCGAAGTACATGGCCTCAAGGGCCGCATTCCGCAGGTCCGCGCCGACCTTGGGGCCGACCATTTCCAGACGCTGGATGGACGCGGGGTTGCCGCTGAAACTCTTGTCGAGCGACGCGATGATGTTTTCGCGGATGCCCTCGCTGCTCAGGTTCGGAGTCGAGAAGCGGACCAGATAGTCGCGCCCGTCCTCGCCGTACTGCTGGATCGCCAGACCGGGCAGATCCAGCTCGGCCAGCGATTTCTTGATGGTTTCGTCGGCCACCGGTTTTTGGAACTGAAGCTGGACGGCGGCGCCGCCGGCGAAGTCCACGCCGTAGCGCAGTCCGCCGTGCATAAGGATCGTCACCAGCCCCACGATGAGAAGCAGCGCGGACAGGCCGTAGGCGTAATGCCGCAACCCCACGAAATCAATATGCGTCTGCTTGCTGAATATATGCAAACTCATGCCAGAACTCCTGTATCTCTAAAAAACTGCGGATACATCCGAGGGAAGCCCGCTCTAGATGCTGAGCTTCTTCCCGTCGTTGCCACCAAGCCACAGCCCGAACGCCGTGCGCGAAACGAAAATGGCCGTGAACATCGAGGCCACGATACCGAGGCTCAGGGTTACGGCGAATCCCCGCACGGGACCGGTGCCAAACTGGTACAGAATGGCGGCGGCGATGATGGTGGTCAGGTTGGAGTCCACAATGGAAATGGTGGCGCGGTCAAAGCCCACGGCCACCGCTTCGAGCGGTTTCAGCCCCTGCCGTATCTCTTCGCGGATACGTTCGAAAATAAGGACGTTGGCGTCAACGGACATGCCGATGGTCAGCACGATGCCCGCGATGCCGGGCAGGGTCAGGGTCGCGCCGAACGCGGCGAGGCCCGCCATGAGCATGGTGATGGTGAAGACCAGCATGACGTCCGCCAGCAGACCGGCCAGCCCGTAGTAGAGGGGCATCACCACCATGACGCCGAGGCCGCCCACCGCGGCGGCGAGGATGCCGCTCTCGATGGATTCCTTCCCGAGGGAGGGACCGACGGTACGTTCTTCAAGCACGGTCACGGGCGCGGGCAGCGAACCGGCGCGGAGCACGATGGCGAGGTCCTGCGCCTCGGTGGGCGTAAAGCTGCCGGTGATGCTCGCCTTGCCGCCGCCGATCTTGCTCTGGATGGTGGGTGCGCTGTGCACCTTGCCGTCGAGCACGATGGCCATGCGCTTGTGGATGTGCTCGCCGGTGATGCGCTCGAACATGGCGGCGCCGCGCGAGTTGAAGGACAGGCCGACGCTCGGCTTGTTGTCGCGGTTGTCGAAGGTCGGGCGGGCATCGGAGATGTCCTCGCCGGTCATGAGCGGTTCCTTGTCCAGCGCGATCGTGGATTCGGAGGTGCTGCCGTCGGGGCGGACCGTGACCATCGGGTACAGGGCCACGCCGGGAGGCAGGACGCCCTGCGGGTTCACGTCGTCGCGCACGAGATGGAACGTCAGCTGAGCGGTCTCGCCCAAGAGCTGGATGGCGCTCTGCGAAACGGTCAGGCCGGGGAGCTGGATCTGGATGCGAAAATCGGCCTGCTTGCGGATGTCGGGTTCGGCGACGCCGAACTGGTCGATACGGTTGCGGATGGTGCGCACGGCCTGATCGAGGGCCATCTCTTCAATCTTGCTCTTGGCGGCGGGCGTCAGAGACGCGGTGAAGCGCAGCCCTCCGGCTTCCACCGGCGTGGGCGCGTCAACGGCGAGCTGCGGAAAATCCTTTGCGAGCAGCTCCTCGAGTTCGGCGCGCTGCTCGGGACGAGGCAGGAGAAATTCCAGACGGTTGTCCGGGGTCAGGCGCGAACGCAGGACGGTGATCCCCTTCTCGGAGGCGGAGGCGCGCAGATCCTGCCCCATCAGCGAGAGGGTGTTGGTTACGGCCTTGTCCACTTCCACGCCAAGGGTAAGGTGCATCCCGCCCTTCAAATCCA
>CAUHBW010000118.1 GCA_959604115.1 uncultured Bilophila sp.
TTATCCATTTTGGTGGGTAAACCGGGGGGTGGGTGTTTTTTGAAAAAAGCGCCCTCCCCCGGACCCCCACCCGCAAAAATTTTGACTGGTGGGGAGGCGACTCTTCAGGAGTCCCTTCGTATTCCATTTTTAAGAGCGTCGGCTCACGAATGCGTTTCCTATCCCTCAAAGGCGGTAGGATAGTCGAGCAAACATCAGCCTTTCGAATCCGCTCTTTTTTTCCCGTGAGGCAACGCCGGGGGACGTGCGCCAAAGGGAAATCTTTTCGCAACGCCCCGCCCTCCATCGACCCTTGCGAAAGTCTTGGGAGAGGAGGGGACGGGGTTGGGGGAGGGGGAGGAGAAGCCCTTCTCCAGAAGGGTTCTCCTCCCCCTCCCCAATCTTCGCTTTGCCGCTTACCGCTCCGTGCAGCTGACGCAGGGGTCGATGCTGTTGACGATGGCGGGGATGTCGGCGAGCTGGCAGTCCTTCATCATGACGGTGAGGGCCTCCCAGTTCATATAGGACGGCACGCGCCACTTGAGGCGGGCCGGGGTGTCGGTCCCATTGGTCTGGAGGAAGTAGATCAGCTCCCCGCGCGGGGCTTCCGAGCGGGCCACGGATTCGCTTTCCGGGACGCGCTCCATGTGTACGGCCAGCGGGCCTTCGGGCAGCTTGTCGAGACACTGGCGGAGCAGGCGGATGGACTCGAACACCTCGCGCACGCGCACCATCGCGCGGGACCAGACGTCGCCGTCCTCCTCCTTGATCAGATCGAAGTAGAGATCCGGGTAGACGAGGTAGGGCGTATTCTTGCGCACGTCGATGTCGAGGCCGGAACCGCGCGCCACGGGGCCGACCACGCCGAGCCGCCATGCGTCCTCGCGGGACAGGACGCCCACGCCGCGCGAACGCTTGGCGATCAGGGGGTCGGTGCGGAACACCTTCTCCACGCGTCTGACCGCCTCCTCGACGACGGCGAGCTTGTCCAACATGTACACGGTCAGCTTGTCGTCCATGTCGAACTTCACCCCGCCGATGCAGTTGGCGGAGAGGTTCATGCGGTTGCCGTAGATGGTTTCCTTCACGTCCTGCATGTTCTCGCGCACTTCCATGATGTGCAGGAACAGGGACTTGAAGCCCACGTTGTGTGCGAAGATGGCGATGTTGAACAGGTGCGAGGCCACGCGCTTCGTTTCTTCGGCCAGCACGCGCAGGTACTGGGCGCGGGGCGGGGGCGTCATGCCGAGCACGTTTTCCACCGCCATGCAGTAGGTCAGGGAATGGCTGTTCGAGCAGAGCGAACAGACGCGCTCGGTCAGCGTGGTGTTCTTGAAGAAGTTCCGCTGCGTCGCCATGCCTTCCATGCCCCGGTGCACGTGTCCCGAGGTGATCTCGACCTTGCGGACGGTTTCCCCGTCCATGTCGAGGTGGAAGTAGACCGGCTCCTCAAGGGCGACGTGCACCGGGCCGATGGGAAGGGAAAAACCGCTGGTCTGGCTCATTCGGACACCCCCCTCTCGACTTCTTCGCCCGGTTCGGTGTTCACTTCCATGATCCGTTCCCACATGTCCTTGGTGCAGGCGCCGTTCATCATGATGGTCAGGGGGATGACCTCGTTGAGGATGCCCTCGTCGATGTCGGGATCGAGGAACAGGCGTTTCGGGTTGGTGTTGCCCTCGACGTGCACGTCGAACAGCTCCGCGAACTCGCGTTCGTTCCAGTCGGCGTTGAGGAACCACGGGGTGATGGTGGGCACGCTGTTTTCGGCGGGGTCCAGCGGAACCGTCGCCGTCACCGTATAGCCGTGCACGTCGAAGTGGTAGGCCAGCGTGGTGACGGGTTCGGCAAGCTGCTTGTTCAGCGCGGTGACCGTGCACAGGCGCGCGCCGTGTTCGGCCAGCAGCGCGGCGGCGGCGGGGAGATCGGCGGCGCTGTTGAGCGTCACCCACTCGAAGCCGTTGCCCCAGCTGTCCTTGCTGTGGCGTTCCTCGGAAGCCAGCTTCAGCAGCCCGGAGACAAGCTCGGGGTTGATGGAGCGGCTCGACCATGTCGTATTCATGCAAGTTTCTCCTTGCGTTCAAAGCGTCAGTCGGCGGGCTTCTCCGCCGGGGAAGCCTGTTCGGACGGGACCGCTCCGGAAGCGGGAGCCGCGTCGGATATGGGGGCCGTCGTCTCGGGCGTTTCCGCCCGCTCCGGGGCCAGCGTTTCGGCGGACTTGGAGTCCGGAGTTTCGGCTTCCGGCGCAGGCGTCGCCTTGGGGGCTTCCGCAACCGGCGAGGCGGGCTTGCCGGGTTCGCCGCCCGCTTCGGCCTTTGCGGCCTTGGGCGCTTCCGCCTTTTCGGGCATGGCCTTGGCGGCGGGAGCTTCGGCCTTCGGCTTCTTGGGCGGCACGAGACAGACTTCCTCGCGCTCCGCCAGCTTTTCGAGCTGGTCGATATGGCAGGCGCGTTCCTCTTCGACGGCGACGTCGATGCGGCGGCAGTTGGGGCAGAGGTGCGAGATCACGTCCACGTCCACTTCGGAGTGCTTGGCGTAGATGCGGTTCAGCACGTCCTGCGGCAACACGCGCATCCTGGCCCCGCACACGGCGCAGTAGTCGTACTTGACCTTGGCGCGGGTGATCTGCGTGTATTTTTCCGTGGCGCGGTGGGCGCTGTGCCAGTTGTTGGTTACGGAAATGGCCTTGGTCGGACAGTAGTGGCGGCACTGGGCGCACAGGCAGCAGGAGTTGCGCCACACCGTGACCTCAAAGCCGGTCCCGTCCTCGAACTTCGAGATGTTGATGGCTCCGGCGGCGCAGACGTGCACGCAGGTGCCGCAGCCCACGCAGAGGCTGGGATCGATTTCGACCCGACCCCGCAGGCGTTCCGGGGTGTACGTCTCCCCGAACGGGAAAGGATCGGTCACCGGGCCCTTCTTCAGGTTGTCCCAGAGTATCTTGAGGAATTCCATATCAGTCCTCCATCCTTTCCCGCCAGATGGCGACGGCTTCGAGCACGCCTTCCATGATCGCCTGCGGGCGCGGCGGACAGCCTGGCACGTTGACGTCGATGGGCAGGTAGCGGTCGAGCGGCCCCTCGATGGAGTAGCCCTCGCGGAACACGCCGCCGCTGATGGGGCAGATGCCCACGGCCACGGTCACCTTGGGCTCGGGGATTTCGTTCCACACCCGAAGGACTTTTTCCTTGACCCGCGCGGTGAGCGGTCCGGTGATGAGCACGATGTCCGCGTGGCGGGGGCTTCCGCAATACTTGCAGCCGAGCCGCTCCACGTCGTAGCGGGCGATGCAGGCCGTGGTCGCCAGTTCCACGTCGCACCCGTTGCAGGAACCCGCGTTGATGCGGAACAGCCACGGCGAGCGGGTGGAGAGTTTCTTGATCAGGTTCATGACCGGCCTCCCGTCAGCAGCCCATCCACACCAGAACAAGGCTCAGGAAAGCCAGACCGGCGGGATACTTGAGGAAAAAGGACAACGCCTGTTCGATGCGCAGGCGGCCCGTGGCGGACTTCACCAGCGTCACCGCGAACAGCAGGAACAGCGCGCACTTCACGACGAACCAGAGCAGGTTGACCGCGGGGATGTCCGAAATCGTGCCGGGGAAGAACAGCACCACCCCGAGCGCGAGCACCACGATCATCTTGAGGGCCGAGGCCATGTGGAAGAAGGCCAGCAGCACGCCCGAATATTCGAGGAGCGGGCCTTCGAGGATTTCCGTTTCCGCCTCGGGCTGGTCGAAGGGCGGCACGCCGAGCGTGGCGGGTATGAACATGAGCCACGCGAGGAACGCGGGCCACATGACCGGGGCCAGCCCGAACGAGCCGTTCGCCGCCTGATACTCCATGATCTTCGTCAGGGAGAACTCGGCCCCGTCGCCGCCGCCGACCTTCATGGCGACCGTCAGCATGATCATAAGCAGCGGAACCTCATAGGCAAGCATCATGATCATCTCGCGCGAGAAGCCGATGCCGCCGTAGGGGGAGCCGGACGAGGAGCCAGCCAGCATGATCGCCATCGCCGGAATGGGGAACAGGTAGAAGATGACCAGCAGGTCGCCCATTTTCGGCAGGCCGTCGGTCACGCCGGGCACGGGCAGCAGGGCCGCGCAGGCCGCGATGCCGCCGAACGCCGCCACTGGGGCCGCGAGGAACGCCCCGCGCACCGCCGAGGAGGGGATGATCACTTCCTTGGTGGACAGTTTGGCGAGGTCGATGAAGGGCTGGATCAGCGGCGGGCCGACCCTCCGCTGGAGCCGGGCCTCCACCCGGCGGTCGAGTCCCTTGAACAGCAGGCCCAGCGCCAGCGCGAACAGGCCGCCGGGGAAGACGACGAGGTGGAGAATGCCCACGAGCATGTCTAGCATGACGGACGCTCCTTGTTGATGCGGCCGGTCCGGCCGAGGGACCGCCGGAGGTTCCGGCAGCAGGTCAGGGCCAGTTCCGGCAGGGAACACGTCGCGCTGCCCGGCCTGTTGCCGGTGCACAGGTTGACGAGGGCCGGATAGATGCCTTCGGGCGGGATGCGCGTGGCTTCCAGCGAGGCGTCGTGGCCGCAGGCGTGCGGCGGGGCGACGCGGACCTTCACGCGGGCGAGCAGGAAGCGCAGGAGCAGCCAGCCGCCGCCGAAGGCCACCAGCATGAGCGCCGCCATCGAGGTGGCGTCCCACGCGCCGGGGCCGCTGGCGAGGCCGTAGAAGGCCACGTCGAGCGAGGGCATGCCGTATTCGACCAGCGCGTCGTTGAGCGGCGCGAGCATCAGGCCGGGGAACACGCCGGTCAGGATGACCATGAAGGCCATGAGCAGCATGGGCGCGCGCATGACCCACGGGGCTTCCTCGACGTGTTCGAGGTCGCGTCCGGGCTGGCCGAGGAAGACCGTGTGCATGAACCGGGCGAGGTAGGCCAGCGTGACCACGCTGCCGATGAGCGAGATCAGGGCCAGCAGCGGTTCGCCTTCGGCCATGAGGGCCTGATAGATGATCCACTTGGAGGTGAACCCGTTGGTCGGGGGCACGCCCACGGCGGCCAGCGACCCGATGAAGAAGCAGAACATGGTCACGGGCATCCTGCGGCCCACGCCGCCCAGCTCGGAGATGGCGTCCGCGTGCGTGCGTAGCATCACCGCGCCGACCATGAGGAACAGCAGATCCTTGAAGAACACGTGGTTCGCCATGTGCAGCAGGCCGCCCGCCATGCCGAGGCTCGTGCCCACGGCCACGCCGAGCACCATGTACCCGATCTGGCTCACCGTGGACCAGATGAACACCAGCTTGAGGCTGTTCTGAAGCATGGCCTGCACCGCGCTGTACAGCAGGGTGAACGCGCCGACCCACGCCACCACGTACATGATGGCCGACTGCGAGAAGAGGTCCGAAGCCCCCTGCTCGTACACGCTGCCGAAGCCGAGGAACAGCTTCACGAGGCCGAAGACCGCGATCTTCAGGAGCACGGAGGAGATGTAGCCGGACACGGGCGTGGGGGCCAGCGCCGGGTGCATCTGCCAGTCGATGCGCAGGGACACCTGCGCCGCCTTCATGCAGAAGCCGACGGCGAGCAGGGCCACGATTGCCGTGCCCACCGCCGGGGACAGCCCGGTGAAGCCCGAGGCCACGCCCGCGAACTGTCCGGTCCCGGTGTAGGCCACGATCAGCCCGATGCCGAGGAACAGGAAGCCCGCGCCCGCCACGTTGAACAGGAAGTACTTGAAGCCTTCCCGCAGCGCTTCGGGGGTGCCCTCGTGCGCGATGGCGAAGTACAGGGCCCACGAACTCATGATTTCCCAGAACGTGAAGAAGCTGAACAGGTCCGAACTCGCCGCCACGCCCAGCAGGCCGCCGGTCATGAGCAGGAAGAACGCGTAGAAGCGCCACTGCGTGTGGCTGTGCTCCATGTAGCCGACGGCGTACACGAGGTTCACCGTGCCGATGGCCGGGATGAACAGGGCCATGATGTAGGAGAGCATGTCGAGATCGCGCCCGAACGCGAGCACGTGCAGCGTGGTCAGCAGCAGGATGGCGGCGGCGCCCCATCCGGCCTTCACGCGGTCCCTGCGGAACCAGATCGGCACGATGGCGCCGAACATGGGCAGCAGCACGTATACGGGCCAGCTCACGTCGAGTTCCGGCAGCGCGGGGAGCATCCCGCCCACGCCGGGACCGAACTGGAGCTGGTCGAGGATCGGGGTGATCAGCGACAGGCCCGTCTGCGGGGCCACGCCGAGGATCACGCACAGGGCCGCAAGGATGATCATGGGCCAGCGCATGGTGGCGGTGACGCCTTCCACGCGCTTGCGTCCCGCCGGGACGGGATCGAGCAGAATCGTCCGCAGGATGCGCATGTAGTAGATCGCGCCCACGAGGCTCGCCGCGATGAGCGCCGCCGCGATGAGCGGCTGTCCGGCGTCCATGCAGGCCACGATCATGAGGTACTTGCTCACGAAGCCGTTGAACGGCGGCAGGCCCATGATGGACACGAGGCCGATGCTCATGCAGCCCACGGCCCACGGCATTTCGTGGACCAGACCCGCGAGGTCGGAGAGCTTGCGGCTGCCCACGCGGAAGATGAGGCCGCCCGCGCAGAGGAAGAGCAGGTCCTTCATGATCGCGTGGTTCAGGACGTGCGCCAGCGCGCCCGCCGCCGCCAGCCACGTGCCGAGGCCGAGGACGGTGAAGATTTCACCGACCTGACCCATCGTGGAGTAGGCGAGCATGCGCTTGACGTCTTCCTGCCTGAGGGCCATCCATTCGCCGTAGGCCATCGTGCACAGGCCCATGACCGTGACCATCAGGCCGGGGACGGTGAAGCCGCCGTAGGTGCCGGTCTTGGCCAGCCCGTCGTAGCCGAGCAGCCCGAAGTAGATCATCGCCACGCCGAACACGCCCATCTTGGTGAGCACGCCGGACAGGGGCGCGGACACCGAGGACGGCGCGGCGGGGTGGGCGTCGGGCAGCCAGCTGTGCAACGGCACGAGACCGGCCTTGGCCGCGAAGCCTAAAAGGGTGAACACCAGCGCGAACCTGAGCACGTCCTCGGGACGCGCGGACAGGTGGGCGAGGATTTCGCCGTACTGCGTTGAGTCGCCACCGATCATGAAGAAGCCCACGATCATCAGGTAGGCCGCGCCGCAGCACAGCACGACGTACTTGATCGCCGCGTCGCGCGCCTTGGAGGTGCGTTCCCACGCCACCAGCGCGAAGGACGCCCACGTCATGACCTCCCACTGGGAAGACAGCGTGCCGATGTTGTCGGTGGTCACGATGTTGAGCAGCGCGCCGAAGGTCAGCAGCAGGAAGAACCAGTACCAGTGCTTGCGCCCGTCGTCCTCGATATAGTTGGTCGAGTAGCAGGCCACCAGCGCGCCGATGCCCGAAATGATCAGCGAGAAGAGCCGAGACAGGGGCGGCAGATCGGTCACGCAGATGAGCGCGAAGGCGGCGGCGAACAGCGCGATGGTGTAGACGGCCCGGTGCTTGGGCCGGATGATGCGGGGACAGAGAACGAGGAAGGAGCCCACATAGAGCAGGAGCGGCGTCACATGCCACGGGCCTTCGAGTTCCACGAGCGTACGGGGATCGATGCCGATGAGCCACGCGCCGAAGTCCTGCACCAGAAAACGGCCGAGGCCCAGCGCCACGAGCAGGCCGAGCAGCACGTAGAGGCTGATGGCCGCCGGGGTGCGGCTCCAGCGGTTGGGAACGAAGGGGCACCAGCTCCCGGAAGGCACGCCCATCAGCTCGGTTTCCCGGTCGAACAGGGCGTGGGCGAAGGCTCCGCCGCCCAGCGGGACTTCCGTACAGATGGGCTCGTCGGGCCGGGTGAAGCAGACCTGAAGGACGACTTCGGCGGACAGCCACAACAGGACCGTGTATCCGGCGGCCATGATGATCGCGAGGACCGGCCCGCCGAGGGGCACGTCCACGCTGTGCATCGCCATCGCGTGCAGGACCAGATGCTGGCCTTCCGGCGTCATGGCCGGGGAAATGCCGAGCGAAGCCTCCAGCGCGAACGCCAGCAGCACGGCCCCCACCGGGTTCCGGTGAAGCGCGCCGCGAATGTCGTTGGCGACGCAGGAATACGGATTGGCGACCAGCCCCGAGAGGCCGATCCACGCCGCGAGACGGGCGATCGCGTGATAGATCACGATCATGATGCTGCCCACGTCTCCGGACGGTCCCAGACCGAGGCCCATGAGCGCGAGCCCGAGGTCCACCAATCCCCCCCAAAGGATCAGCAGGCCGGGACGGCCCCGTTCACGATAGACTTTGTACACCCCAAACAGCATTATCAGCAGGCCGGCGACAAGAATGACCATCTCGGATGGCGAAGTCGGCGTTACGCTACTGTCCATGCTCCCCTCCTTGCATAAGCGCTGTGCTTGTCCAGAATGAATCGCGCGGGAACGCGACTCCGGCCAGCTTCAAACGGAAAACCAAACGCCGCACGCCCCGAAAAACGATTCCGTCCTTGGAGCGATCCGTAAAAAGACAGTTGTCCTGTCAGGTTGTGCCTGTTTTCCCATCCTCGGGCGGCATCCGCCGTGTTTATTCAAACAAACAGTGCCCCAAGCATGAAACGTACCGGGGTATTATTCTCTCATGTTCTCGCGCTCTTTACAATCCCACTTTGGGGGGCTATCACGCGGACGAACATTCACCTTCAGAATCCCCATCGGAGTCCTTATGCCGGCCCGTTTTCCTTTATTCCTGCGACTTTTTTTCACAGTCTCTCTGTGCCTGGCGGTCTGCCTGTCCGCCGGATGCGCGGGCAAGCAGGTCCGCGTCGCGACGGAGAGCGAATTCAACGTCATGGCGAAGCGTCTTGCACCTCTGCTGCGCGATCGCGGCGTCATCGACGAACATGGGGCCTACGTGGCCCCCCTGTTCGGTG
This sequence comes from uncultured Bilophila sp., assembly GCA_959604115.1. GTDB lineage: Bacteria > Desulfobacterota > Desulfovibrionia > Desulfovibrionales > Desulfovibrionaceae > Bilophila. Next base: position 8,866 of record CAUHBW010000118.1, read on the forward strand.
CCTCCGAGCTGCCCCCCCAGCTCGGGGAATACCTGTTCCAGCGTCTGTCTCCGGCGTTCCGGTTCAAGGTCGATCCGGCGCTGCTGCCGCCGACCTTCGCGTTGTCGCGCACGGCTGGGGACGTGGTGGAGATGCAGCCCTACGGCTTCATGCTGGCGCAGGGCGCGGACATCGTGACCGTGACCCTGCTCGCGGAAACCGACTGGAACGACGACGGCGCGAACGAATGGCTGGTGCTCTGCCGGGTCAAGCCGCTCGTCGGCAAGAACAACATGCGCGACTACTATCTCCTCATCGAGAAGCCCGGCGCGTCGATCCTCGTGCCCAAGCTGCTCGCGGTCTACGACTGCCTGAGCCGGAGCTGCAAGCTCTTCGTCGACGTCAACGAAAAGAAGCCGCCCTACGCACCCGAGGAGCCCATCATCGAAGTGAAGATCGGGCAGAAGGACGTCACCCTGCCCCCCAACGCCCCGACCCCGCCCGGAGCCCCCGGACACGATTTTAAGGAAAGCAAGCTCGGCGGGTAGGGGAAGGCGATGCCTCCGGCGGGCAGGGCGTCGCCCTGCACTCGCTGGGGGGCGAGCCGCGTTGCCCTCGATGCCCGTAAGGCTCGGAGATTCGCCCAACGGTCACGGCCCCTGTGGGGCCGCCCTTCGGGTCGGGCCCCTCAGACCGGCAGGAGTTCCCCGTTTTTTGACCGGTTGCGGGTATGCCATGAAAATCGCCACCGGGAAACTTCCGCCAAGGATCGGCCATTTGCGTCCCCGTGATCAACGTCCGTCCCGTGTGCAAACGTCTTTGAAGAGGAAGGGGGGAGGTTTGGAGGGGGAAGGGGAAACTTTCTCCAGAAAGTTTCCCCTTCCCCCTCCAATCT
>CAUHBW010000119.1 GCA_959604115.1 uncultured Bilophila sp.
GGGGTTTGGGGAGGGGAAGGAGAAACTTTCTCCAGAAAGTTTCTCCTTCCCCTCCCCAATCTCCTTCTCTACAGCACCTCGTAAATCCGGCAAAAGACGTTGTCGTAAATGAGGCGGAAGTAGGGCTTGAAACGGGCGTCACCGGGGTCGCAGAGGAGAAGCTGGACCATGAGGGTGTTGTACATCCGGTCGTCCACGACGAGCTTTTCGCCGGTCACGCGGTTGAACAGGAAGTGGACGTTGCGGCGGCCCTCGATGTCTTCCTTCCACGCCTTGATTGCGGCGTTGTCCGGCAGATATTCCGGCGGCTTTACGTAGTCCCGGTGGTCCAGCCTGCCGTCGGAAAAGACGTCGATGCTCGCGGCGGGCACGCTCACGTTGCTGCCCTTCATGACCACCTCGCCCTTGTCCAGACGGTAGGAAAGCGCCTGCGGGACGATGCTGATGGCGTAGCCGCGCCCTTCTTTGGACAGGAAGTTCCAGCTCCCAAAGGTCGAAATCCAGAACCCGAGGTCCAGCATGTCGAAGCTGACTACAAGGTACTGCTTGCCGTCCGCCTGAATGAGCGGGTTGGCGGGATTGTTCAGCCACGTGATCATCTCGGCGGCCTGCGAAGCCGTCATGCCCTTGAAGACGTTGCCGGGCACGTTGTCCCGCGCCGCCGTGAACTTGATGATCTGGCGGGCGAAACGGGGATCGTCGGTGGCGTAGACGGCGGCGGGCAGATAGAGCGACGGCCCGCCGTGCTCCGCGCCGTCCGCGATGGTCTGGCGGCGCGCGAAGTGGTGCGTGGCGTAGCCCCAGTCCCACCAGTGCCAGACGATGGCGTCTTCCGGGGTCGCTGCGCGGATTTCGCGCAGCCCGGCGGCGTGGCGGCGGTTCAGGATGGGCCCGTGGGTCATGGCGGGCACGAGATCGGCGAGCGGCGGAACCACGATCACCAACATCAGGATGACCGCCGAGATGCGGTAGAGCAGGTGCGGTCCCACGGCGTCGAGAGCCCGGGTGAAGCGCCAGCCGCGCTGGCGTCCGAGGCCGATGAGAAACATGACGAACGCGCAGGCGGGCACGATGGGCCGATACGGGCCGAGCGCGTACCAGACTTCCTCGGCACCGTCGCGGCAGGCGGGCAGGAGAAAGACGAGGCCCGCCAGCAGGAGGCAGGCGAGGAAGAACACCCGGCGGGTGTTCTTCGCCCGGACGTCCCCGAGCGCGCAGGCCAGCCAGTCCACGGGCAGCGTCAGCCCGATGGCGACGATGGGCGCGCCGAACATCACGAGCCGTCCGCCCATCTTGGTGCTGAGCAGGGCCAGCAGCGCCAGCGGCACGAGGAACAGGGCCCCGGAACGCGCGCAGAGCACGAACAGGAACCCGATCAGGCCGAGGAGGGCGACGGGCTGCCATGGATGGAAATAGACCAGAATTTCGGGAAGCGTCAGATCCTGAATTTCGATGATGGACTGCGCCACCGAGGGGAAGACCAGCGGATCGGGCGATCCGGCGGCCACGGTGTCCCCCGCGCGCTTGAGATAGCCCTGCACGTGGTGGAACATCATGTTCAGGACATTGAGATCGACGAGCAGGACGGCGGTCAGGAGCCAGAATCCGGCCAGCACGGCGGGCCGGTGGAGTTGGGCCACGAACCGGCGTTCGCGTCCCGCCACGGCGATGAACAGCGTCAGGGGAAAGACGGCCCCGGAAGGACCGCCGAGCGCGGGCAGGGCATAGGCCAGCGCGGCGAGCAGGGCGGTTCGGTGTTCGCCCTCGCGGGCCAGCAGGAGGGCCATGCCGCCGAGCAGGGCCACGTTGTAGCGCACGAGGTAGGGGAACATCGAGTGCCATTCCTGCGACCACCATGCGAGCAGGCCGCTGATCCCGAGCGCGGCGATCCAGACGGGCGCGATCAGGGCGTAGGGCTGGTGGCTCGGCGCGTCCAGCGGGATGGGAATGGGTCGGTGCGTCCAGCGTCGGACCCAGCGGAACGGCAAGGCCAGCGGATGCCGCAGAAAATACATGACCCACGCCGCCGGGGCGAGGCCGATGAGCAGCGGGAGAAACAGGGTGACGAGGTCGGTGTCGGCGTAGCCCAGCAGGGTGCGCGCGAGAAAGCCCGGCGAAAGCGAGGCGAGGATGCCCGCGCAGAATCCGGCTTCCATGCTGCCCATGCTCCACGCCCAGAAGAAGATGAGCAGGGCCACGAGGCTCGCCATGAGCGGCGGCAGCCAGAAGGCCACCTGCGCCGGTTCGGTGCCGGTGAGCAGGGCGAGAATGCGCAGCAGTTCGGACATGGGGTGTCCGGCGCCGAATTCGAAACCTTCGGCTCCCGCGACCCAGTGGTAGGCGTCGTGCGTCGCAAGGAGCATTTCGTTGCCGAGGCGGTATTCCACTTCCTGCCACGACGGCCATTCCTGAAGCCGCAGCAGAAAGGCCACGGCATAGGTCGCCATCCCGAGCAGGAGGCCGAGCAGCCAGCGCGGAATGGGCCCGAGAGGGATGTTTCTGGGGGAGGGTGTTGTCACGGCGTATCCCGGAAAGAACCGGCGTTCGCGGACGCGGGGAGGAGGTGTGGGGGAGGGGAGCCCCTCCCCCGGAGCGGTATGACGGATCAGAAGCCTTCGCGTTCCCGTTCTTCCTGGCAGGCTCGGCACAGGCCGACGCCGGGGAGGGCTTCCAGACGTTTCTGGGGGATGGGTTCGCCGCACTCGCGACAGCAAGCCTGACCGTTGATCCATTCGGGGCCTTCCCAGTACTGGGAAGAACGGGCGCGCTGGAGGGCCGTCTCGCGTGCGAGGCGTTCCAGTTCCTGCGCCTGATCAAAAATGTCCATTCTTGTCCTCGTTCTTTATCGTGAAGCGGGGGGACGCGCCCCCAAATCCCCGGCGGACCTTCCTCCGGGAAGGCCGCAGGTTTGCCCGAAAAACGATCGCGTTGCAAGTAGTTTTATGCAAGCCGCAGCGCTTCGAGCGGAATTTTGCCCACGCATTTGCGCAGAGGGGCCTGCGCGTCGTCCGGGGCGATGGCGGGCAGGTGCGCGTCCCACGGGAACAGCAGGGCGAACGTGCCCGGCGCGAGAGTTACGCGGGCGACTTCCGCCGGGGCGGGGCTGAAGAAGCCTACGTCGTTCCGGGCGTCGAACGCGCCGTCCGGGGTGAGGCCCGCCGTCGCGGCGTTGAACAGCCATTCGCGGCCTTCCAGCACCATCTGCACGTCGCAGAAACGCTTGTGGTATTCGTAGCGGCAGGCCGAACGCAGCCGGGAGGTCATGGTGGCGACGTTGATGAAGCCGCCCGCCACGGGATGGACCCCGTCCTCAAGGGAGGAAACGGAACCGGAGCCGCCCGGAGCGTAGTTTTCGAGCCAACGCATCACTTCTTCCCACGCCGGGCCGAAGCCGTAGCGCCGCCAGTTGCTGATGTGATCGACGATCATGGTGAATCCTTCCGGAAAGGAAGAAGAACCGGGGGAAGGCAGAAGGAACCCTTTCGTAAAAAGGCTTCCTTCTGCCTTCCCCCGGCCCCCCATCCCTCATCTTTTCCTGAGCTTTTTGATTTTAGGGAGTGGGTGCGGCAAGAGGCCGGGAGACGCCGTTTGGGCGGCCGTGCGCTCCCGCGCGGCGGAAGAAACGGAATGTTAACGCTTCATGGCGGCGAGGATGTCTTCCAGTGTGTCGGCGAAGGCGGTGAGGTCCGTCTCCGGGATGTTGAGGGCCGGGAGGAGGCGCAGCACGACTTCGTGGGACAGGTTGCAGATGAAGCCGCGGCGGATGAGTTCCTCCCAGACGTCCTTGGCGGGGAAGGCCAGCTCGATGCCGATCATGAGGCCGAGGCCGCGCACTTCCTTGATGGTGCCGGGGTGGCTCGCGGCGATGCGGCGGATGTTTTCCATGAAGGCCCCGCCGACGATGGCGGCGCGTTCGTCGAGGTGGTCGCGCTTCATGATCCGGACGACCTGGGCGGCCACGGCGGAAACCAGCGCGCCGCCGCCGAAGGTGGTGGCGTGGCTGCCGGTGACGAAGCCCTTGGAGATTTCGTTGGTGGTCATGATCGCGCCCATGGGCAGGCCGTTGGCGAGCGCCTTGGCGGAGGAAATGACGTCGGGCCTGAGGTCGAAGTGCTGGAAGGACCACGGCTTGCCGGTGCGGAACAGGCCGCCCTGCACCTCGTCCACGAGGAAGAGGATGCCCTTCTTGCGGCACAGGGCCTCGATGCCCTTGGCGTAGTCGGCGTGCATGGGCCGGATGCCGCCTTCGCCCTGCACGATTTCGACGAGTACGGCGGCGGTCTTGGGCGTGATGGCGGCCTCAAGCGCGTTCAGATCGCCCCACGGCACGGTCTTGAAGCCGTCCGGGATGGGCGCGAAGCCGTCCTGAAACCGCTGCTGTCCCGTGGCGGCCATGGTCGCGTAGGTGCGTCCGTGGAACGCCTTGTCCAGCGTGATGATTTCGTAGGCGTCCACGTTCCTGACGCGCTGCATGTAGCGGCGGGCCAGCTTGATCTGCGCTTCGTTGGCTTCCGCGCCGGAATTGCAGAAGAACGCCTTCTCGAAGTGGCTGAGGGACAGCAGTTCCTCGGCGAGATCGAGCTGTTCTTCCTGATAGAAAAGGTTGCTCACGTGGATGAGCTTGCGGGCCTGCTTTTCGATGACTTCCGCAAGTTCCTCGTTGCAGTGGCCGAGGCTGGTCACGGCGATCCCGGAGAGCAGATCGACGTATTCCTTGCCGTCGAGGTCGGTGAGCCGGGAACCCTTGCCGCCGGCGATGCTGATGGGATACCGCCCGTAGGTCCGGCAGAGGAGGGATTCTTCACGGGCTTTGATGGCGTCTAAAGAGGAAGTGGTCATGCGTGTCTCCTGTCCGGCGAAGCCGGAATGCTCATATAAGTACGGCGGCCCGATTGTGAAGGCCGTCTAGTTGTTTCCCGTATGCCCGAAGCCGCCGGAGCCGCGTCCGGTTTCGCCGAGCGAGCCGCTTTCCTCCAGCTCGACCTGAAAGGCGGGCTGGAACACGAGTTGCGCGATGCGGTCCCCTCGTCGGAGTCGTCGGGGTTCGCCGGACGTATTGAGCAGGACGACGGTGATCTCGCCGCGATAGTCGGGGTCGATGACGCCCACGCCCTGCGCCACGGTGAGGCCCTGCACGGCGCCGAGTCCGCTGCGGGAGTAGACGAAGCCCGCGATGCCCGGCGTCAGCGGTTCCACGGCGATGCCGGTGGGAATGGGCAGGCGTCCGCCCGCCGGGATTTCCGCTTCCTCGGCGTCGATGCAGGCGCGCAGATCAAGCCCGACCGATCCCGGCGTGGCGTACCGCAGGCCGTCGGCCCCGTTCGCCGTGTACACGTTCCGGGCGTCGCGAAGGTACTGGATGCGCGTCTTGGGGTGTGCTGTGGTCATGAATTTCTCCTTGGGTCAAGCCGCTTGTCTACCGCAACCCGTCCCGCCCCACAAGGAAAAAGAGTCGATGGGGTTGAGGGAACGAAGATTGGGGAGAGGGGCCTCTTCTGGAGAAGAGGCCCCTCTCCCCTCCCCCAAAACCACCTCTCTCCCCCCTAAGACGTTTCTAAACGGGACGGATGATGGTTGCGGCGGCGCGGCGGTCCGGGGCGTGGCGGAAGTTTCCCGGAGATGCCCGGAGGGAGAAGGAAGCGTCGGGGAATGGGCGGAGATTTTCCTTCGAGAGATGGTGCGGCATGCGGAAAGACAGGAAGGACCGCCCCGAAGGACGGTCCTCGCCGTTTTGTTACGGTATGTCGTATCGCGTGCTGCTCCGGAGCCGTGCGCCTCGCGGGATCGGTTCCTGCCAACGGGATGTCACTTGCCGCAGTCGGAGGGATCGCCGTGGAGCTTTTCGAGGGCGTGTCCGAGGGCGGGAAGGACGGCGGCGAGGTTTTCGGAAACGGCCTTGCGGCTGCCGGGGAGGGTGATGACGATGGTGCGGTCGAGCGTTCCGGCGACGGCGCGGGAAATGGCCGCCGTGGGCGTCTTGGCGAGGCTTGTCCGCATCATGGCCTGCTCGAAGCCCGGCAGGCGGCGGTCAAAGAGGGGAAGCAGGGCTTCGGGCGTGGTGTCGCGGGGCGCGAGGCCCGTGCCGCCGCTGGTGAGGATGAGATCGTAGCCCTGTCCGAGCGCCAGTTCCATGACCAGCGAGCGCAGCGCCTGCGGATCGTCCGGGATCATGAATCCCTGTTCGTGGCACAGCGGGAGCTTGGCGCGGGTTTCGGAGGCCATGAGCGGCCCGCTTTCGTCCGTCCTGAGTCCTGCCGCGCCCTTGTCCGAAAGCGTGATCCACGCCAGCGCCCAGTGTTCGCGGCGGGCGGCGAAGGTCCGGGTTCCGGCTTCGAGGGGAGTCAGGGCCTCCAGAAGCGGGCAGATCTGCGCGTGCGGGCCTTCGGAGGCGAGGGCCGTGTGGGGCAGGAGCACTCTGCCGACGACCTTGAGGCGCGCCGTCCCGGACGAGTCGAAGAGGCAGGCGCCGATGCGCCAGTCCCTGTTGCCGTCGGGCAGCGGACGGGCCGCCGCGCCGTGCGCGGGAAAGGGCGAGGGCGCGGCGGTGACGGGCAGAAAGGCGAGGGGCAGGATGTCGCCCTCGGCGCAGGCGTGCAGGCTGAGGGTGTGTATCGTTTCGGTCGCGAGCATAAAGCCTCCGGCGGTAAAGGTGGCGCTCGCCGCATCCGGCGGGGAAGGCCTCCCCGTGACTTGTGCGGCAATGGACCCTGTTGTATCCTCCCTCGTTTGTACAGACAAGCGCGGAGGCCCCGGAGGGTTCCGCCGATTCTCGCCGTATTCGGCCCAAGGAGTTTTCTCATGACCATGACCAACGGCGGCGACCAGACCGCTCAGCTCAAAGTTCTCGGCACCGGCCGCCTTCCTCAGCCCGAAGGCGGCCCGAGCATCCGTCTTCTGGAGACGTTCCCCAACCGTTTCCCGCACCGTCCCTACGTCGTCAGCATGGCGTTCCCCGAATATACGTCCCTGTGCCCCGTGACCGGACAGCCCGACTTCGGCACGATTGTGGTGGAGTTCATCCCCGATCAGAAGTGTGTGGAATCCAAGAGCTTCAAGCTGTACATGTTCGCGTACCGCAACCACCAGTCGTTTATGGAGACCATCACGAACACCATTCTTGAGGATTTCGTGGAGGCGCTCGATCCGCTGTGGTGCCGGGTGAAGGGGCTGTTCTCGCCGCGCGGCGCAACCTACCTGCATGTTTTCGCCGAGCACTACAAGAAGCTGGACGACGCGGCGAAGGCCGAGGAAGTCCGGCGGGCCGTTGCGGACTGGAAGCGCGAAGCCGCCCCGCACTCGTGGGACAAGTAGCATGCACGCGCTGCTCATCGACATCGGGAACACCTCGCTGAAAATCGGCGTGGCCGGAACCGAGGGGCTGGCGGCCTCCTACACGCTGCCCACCGACGCCCGGCAGAGCGGCGACGGCCTCGGCCTTCAGCTTGCCTATCTGCTCGGGCACGCCGGATTCGGCACGCCCGCGACCGGGCCGGGGAAGATACAGCTTGACGGCTGCGTCGTCAGTTCGGTGGTGCCGGGCATGAATCCTTTGGTGACGCATGCCTGCGAGCGGTTTCTGGAACTGTCGCCCCGGTTCGCGCACCGTGACCTGCCCATTCCGCTGGAGAACCGCTACGAGCGGCCCAACGAGGTGGGAGCCGACCGGCTCGTCGGCGCGTTCGGGGCGCGGCGTCTCCTGCCCGACGCCCGTTCCGTGGTGTCCGTGGACTACGGCACCGCCACAAACTTCGACTGCGTGACCGGCGACGCCTATCTCGGCGGATTGATCTGTCCCGGCGTGATGTCCTCGCTCGGGGCGTTGGCGACGCGCACGGCGCAGTTGCCGCGCATCGCCCTGTCGGCGCATGCGGACGTGCCCATCGTGGGCCGGAGCACCGTGACCAGTCTGAACCACGGCTTCCTGTTCGGGTTCGCGTCCATGACCGAGGGGCTGTTCGCCCGGCTGACCAGGACGCTTGAAGGTCCGGTCGCGTTCGTCGCCACCGGCGGGTTCGCCCCGGACGTCGCCCGCGTCGTCGATTGCTTCGATCTCGTTCGCCCGGACCTCGTTCTCGAAGGGTTGCGCCTCCTGTGGCTTGAGTCGCGGGAGCAATGAAAATGTGGGAGAAGGGAGGAGGAACCCTTCTGAAGAAGTGCTTCCTCCTCCCTTCCCCCACACCCCCATCCCTCCACTTCCCAAGACTTTTGACGTTATCGAATCCCTGTTCGGAGTCTTTTTGCGGCTTGAGGGTGGGGGCGATTCGTTTTTGGGGAAAGGAAGGAGCGGATTTTGGGTAAGGAAGGCGGGGAACGGTGAAGGATTGTGAAACGGCATTGCCCCGTGGAATGGGGGAGTTGCCTCCGGCTGGGGCGCATTTGTGCATGGACGTCGGGCGGTTTGCGGCGGAGGCGTGCGGCGGGCTTCCCGAACGTGCGATCGTTGCCTTTTCAGGAGGTGCGGACTCTACGGCGTTGGCGTTGATCCTGCGCTGCCTTGGCGTGCCCCTCGTTCTGGCTCATCTGGATCACGGGCTTCGCCCGGAAAGTGCGGATGAGGCTGCGTCGGCGCGGCGTTTCGCGGAACGCCTCGGCGTGTCCTGCGTGGTGCGGCGCGTGGACGTGGGCGCGCTGGCGGATGCGGAGGGGCTTGGCTTGGAAGACGCCGGACGGCGGGCGCGGTACGCCTTTTTCGAGGAGGTGCGCCGGGCCGAAAAGGCCGATTGGATCGCAATCGGGCACCATCTGGACGATTTGAGCGAAGACGTGCTGCTGCGGCTGGTGCGCGGCGCGGGCTGGCCCGGCCTTGGCGGCATGAAGGCCGTGGACCCGGTCCGGCGGATCATGCGGCCCCTGCTCGGCACGCCGCGCGCGGCGCTGGAAGCCTTTCTGCGTTCCCTCGGCGTGGACTGGATTGAAGATGCCTCGAACCGGAGCGACGCCTTCCGGCGCAACCGGCTCCGCAATCATGTCCTGCCGCTGCTTCGGGCCGAAAACCCGTCCCTGTCCCGCTCCGTCCGTACGCTCTGGGAACTTGCCCGCGAGGACGAACGGTACTGGGACGCCGAACTGGCCCCGGTTTTCGCGCAGCTTCGCCGGGAAGACGACAAACTGCTCTTGCCCCGCGCCGCGTTCGTCGGCCTGCCCCGCGCGGCGCGTCTGCGCGTGTACGCCGGACTGTTTCCCCGCTTCGGGCGCGGTCAGGCGCAGGCCGAAACCCTGTTCCGGCTGGACGAGGCCGCCGTGGCCTCGCGGAGCCGCAAGGTCTTCCAGTTTCCCGGCGCCGTCTGCATTGAAACGAACGGAGAAGGGCTGAAAGTCGGGGACAGAGCGCATTGGAAAAAAACAAGATAACTCTTTGAAGAACAAGGCACGCTTCGCCATTCCCCATTCCTTTCCAACGCGTTCCAATTCCCCGCCCGAAAAACGCCTGAGGACATACGCTGCAAACAAAAGGGCGGCATGTCCTGAAAACATGCCGTCCGCACGTGTCCATTTCAATCCATCCGCCTTTTTGACGCGCAACCGGGAGACGTCCGCCTCCGAACGTGACTGCGCGGCACCAAAGACCGACACGGACCCATAGGAAAATCTTTGAAGAGGATGGGGTGGGGGTTGGGGAGGGGAAGGAGAAACTTTCTCAGAAAGTTTCTCCTTCCC
>CAUHBW010000120.1 GCA_959604115.1 uncultured Bilophila sp.
GGCTGGCCCTGTACACCCGCACGGCGGAAACCGAACGCTTCCGGCGGTTCAATCCGCCGGAGCGCACCCCCGAACTGTACACGCGGCTCCTGCCCTACGCCGTGGCCCTGAACCTCGAAAAGGCGTGGGGCGAGAACTGCGCCGACATTCTGCGCGACGCGCGGAACCGGGACGGGGACACGTCGTCGGACGCCCTGTACTCCGCCGTCATGGTCTCGACCCTCGTGTCGGGGACGGCGGAGGCTCCGGCAGCGGCGGAGGCGGCGGGTTCTGCTGACCTTCTTTCCGGCGTCGCGGGAGCGTGTCCCGCCATGCCGCCTTCGGCGGAAACCTGACCGCCGCATATTGATTTTCAAGGAGATTTCCATGAAGGGTCTGTGTTGCTCGCTGTTGGCGTGCCTGCTCGCGGTTCCCGCGACGGCGCGCGGCGAGTTGAAGGTGTCCTTCGTCAACCGGACGACGACCGATATCCTGACCATCGGAGTCTGCGGCAAGGGAAAGGAGGACGAAGGCTCCTGCGCCGCGCGCGTGGCCATGCGCGTGGTGCCGGGCAACGAGGGCACGCTGGTCCTCGGGAACGCCTCCGAGCTGGCGGGCATCGTGCTGGACATGGGCATGCGGCGGTTCGTCTTCAACGACTGCAAGGCGTTCGAGGGCGAGGAGAATCTGAAGCTGGAGCTGACGCTGGCGAAGAACGGGCGTCCGCTGCTGGCGGCTCCCGGCGCGGCCTTGAGCGACGCGGAAACCGACTTCACGCTGGAGGCCGGGCCGCTCGCGGGGCAGGATCACGCGCAGGAACGTTGCCCCGAGGTGCTCAAGGAATGGCTGGACGCCCATCCCGAAGAACGGGCCGTGTGGTCCGGCGGCTGGTGGACGACGGTCCCCGACGAAATGAGCGTCTGCGCCATGAAGCTATGCGGGCCTTCGAGGCGGCGCAGCCGGAGGTGCGGGACGACGCGCAGGCGGCGTCGCTGTGCCCGCGGGCGCTTGAGTCGTGGGTCGCCGCCCATCCGGGTTCGGAGGCGCGGTGGACGGGCGCGTGGACGCCGGGTTCCTGCAGGTCAATCAGGGCAGCGAGATGGACATGGACCTCGCGGTCAATTTCCCCGGCGAAAGGCCGGACAGGGAAGAGGCTCTGAACTATGCGCGGGAACAGATCGATTTGATGTTCGGGATCGCCAGCCCCGTCACCGTAAAGATGCTGCTCATCCCCGAGGCCGTCTACGAGTTCGCCGCAAAGGGCGAGGACGTCGAGACGGACGGGTTCATGGTCAGTTTCGGCAACTCCGACGTGCTGCTCATCGAATATTTGCGGAGCGCGGGCATTTTCGTGTCCATGACCCGTTGACGCGCCGCCTGCTTCGGGCATTCTTGGGCTACGGGGGAAGGGGGCGCCGCACGGTCGGGCATTCTCCAACCCGGAACAGACCGGACAGGGCGGATCAAGGCGGAATCGGACCGAAAGCGCGCCGGAAGCGGCGTCAAAGGAGAAGACGATGACAAGAACGTTGTTGCGGATAACGGGATTGCTGGTCGCATGCTTCATTTTCGGAGCGTGCGCGGCGTCCGCCGGGGAAGGATGGGCCACCTACGTCAACCCGCGCTTCGGGTATTCCGTGGAGTATCCGGCCTCGTTCGCCGGGACGGGGGAACCGGACGACGCGGACGGCGTATGGCTGGCCTCGGGAAACGCCCGGCTCACGCTTTCGGGCGGCTTCAACGTCGAGGGCCTCGACGGCGCGGGCATGCTGGCTTCCCGGTCCGGGGAAGTGGCCCACATCAGGCCGGGGTCGGCCCGGTCCGGCGACGGCTGGTATTCGCTGGTCTACGGCGACGACGGCGGCAGGGACGGCGTCGAGCGTCTGTTCCACGAATACGGCGTGGTCGACGGCAGCCGGTGGGCCTCGTTCGTCCTTGCGTATCCGGCGGTGGAGAACGTCGGCGAGGCCGTCGCACGGATGGAGAAGACGCTTGCGCTTCCCGAAGGCCGGGGGGGCGTCTATTCGCAGCGGGACGGGAAGGTGTACCGGAACGGAAAGCCGATCCCCTGCGATCTGTACACCGTGCCGGAGGGCTTCAAGGGGCGCGTCAGATGCTGGGCCGTCATCGGGAGCGGCGTGGCCGAGGACGCGGGAGCCGAGGAAATCGGCATCCGGTTCTTCGGGGACTCCGCCGATTCCATCGGATTCATCTCGCTGGAAAGCGCGGACCTGTACCGCGACATCGTCTGGGGGCCGCTGGGCGACCGTCTGGTCCTCGTCGTCGGAAGCGGCGACAGGCCGGAGTCGTTTTTCAGGGTCTACGACGCGAACATGGACATGAGCATGCAGCTCCCCGGCATCCGGGACGAACTGCACTGGGTGGACGGCGTGCGTTTCGTGTTCACCTGCAACCTCGGCAGGCGCGCGAACGCCTTTCCGGGGGGCGGCGACGAGCTGCGCCGGTCGGTCATCCTGTACGATACGGTCATGCCCGCCGCCATTCGGCTGAAGGATGCCTCGGATACGCACGGCTTTTCCCTGCTGTCCGTTGCGGACGACGGGCGGACGGCGGAGGTGCGCGAGCGTTCGGTCGCGTCGCCGGACGACTGGGCCGACGTGGACCGGGTCCGCGAGCGGATTCTAACGGTTCGGGTTCCCGCCGCCGGATGAGGCGCGCGGAACGCTCACCCTCCAACCTTACGGAGAGAAACATGCTGCTGCATCGCATGGGATCGGGGTTCAGACTGGCTTCGTGCTGCTGGCGGGGTTCGTCGCGTTTTCGCTGGCGAGCCGGACGGCTGCGGCGTCCGACGCCGGGAAGCGGATGACGCCGAACGCGGCGGAACTCAAGAAGATGAACGTGTTCCTGAGCAACTTTACGGAACAGGGGTTCACCAACTTCGACGTCAAGGCGGGCGGCGACGACGAGCTGCTGCACATGGGCGGCAAGGGCGCCGCGCCGGACCTGATCCGTTTCGGCATCCGGCACAATTACCTCAACAATTACAAGAGCCGGATCGCCCCGTGCCCGACGAAGGGCTGCGAGCACGGCTCCCTGACCATCGACGGCAGGTACGTCGCCGAGAGCGTGAAGAAGTATTTCGACCTCGACCTGAAGAACCAGAGCGTTCTCGAATCCGATCCGCCGTTCTTCTTCGACGGCAAGCGGTATCACTTTGAAGGCGCGGACGGCGAGGCCACCTGCTGCGCGGACATCAGGAATGTTTTCGCGAACAGCGACGGCACGCTGCGCATGACCGGGGAACTGTACAACGCGGACGACAGGAAGGACAGGCCCGCGACCTTTGAAGCGACGGCAAGAAGACATGGGTGATCCTCTCCCTGCGGACGGACTACCGGGACTAGCGGACGCTCCTCGGCTTTTCCCCGTGAAAGACCGGGAGAATCCGGGCCGGACGGGAGGATTGACCGTCGGCGTCATCCTTCCCCGTCCCGAAGGGGCAACCGTTCCGTGATGGGCCGCAGCCGTCCGGTACGAAAAAGGGCGGCTCACCTTCCGGTGGGCCGCCTTTCGCCGTTTTTCGCCGCGCGGGGGCGGCTTCAGGGGCGGGGAACGCCGGTTCCCTGACGGGTGATGACGTGCCTGCGGATCAGGAACCGGTCCAGCATGTCGGGCTTGAGCGCGACGCCGAGGCCGGGTTCCGTGGGGAGGGACACCCAGCCGTCGCGGATGTGCTCGGAGAAGGTGGAGATGTCCCCGGCCAGCCGGAGCGGGGAGCGGTAGGCGTGCCCGAAGGGCCAGAGGTTGGAGGCGGCTGCGCCGAGCTGCAGGCTCGCCGCCTGCGTGACGCCCTCCTCGGCGTTGGAGTTCATGAGGCACAGGATGCCGTGGGCCTCCGCGTAGCGCATGATCGCGTGGGCCTTGCGGATGCCCCCGTGCTTGATGACCTTGATGCTGAAGACGTCCGCGGCCTTTTTCTCGATCAGCCGTCTGGCCTGCGCCAGCGTATGCACGGACTCGTCGGCGGAGATGAGCAGCCCGGTCCGGCGGCGCACTTCGGCGAGGCCGTCGATATCCTCAGGCGGCACGGGCTGTTCCAGCAGCGCGAGCCCGCAGTCCTCCACGAGTTTGGCGAAGCGGACGGCGCGGAGCACGTCCCAGCCCTGATTCGCGTCCGCGATGAGCGGATAGTCCGGGCCGACGGCCTCCCGGACGGCGCGGACGCGGGCGGCGTCCTGCTCCACGGTGCCCGCCGCCACCTTGATCATCAGGGAGGTGAAGCCCTGCCGCCGCATGGCGACGGCTTCCTCGGCGTTGGCCTCGGGCGTGTCCATGCCCACGGTCCACATGACGGGGAGCCGGTCGTGCGCCACGCCGCCCAGCATGTCCGCCACCCGCAGGCCGCCGCTTTTGCCGAGCAGATCGTGGCAGGCCAGATCGAGGGCCGCCTTGGGCACGCTCCAGCCGGAGGAGGCGGCGTCCATGCGCCGGTGGATGTCGTGGAGGTTCCGGGGATCGGCTCCGAGCACGGCGGGCGCGAGGTGTTCCCGGATGACGTGGACGACCACGGCGGCGTCCTCGCTCGTCAGCGGCATGACGGGGTTGGTTTCCCCGATGCCCTCCAGACCGTCGTCGGTGACGATCCGGCACACGACGGGGGTGCAGTCCACCAGCGTGCCGATCCTGACGGAGCGGGTGAAGGGCTTGTTCAGGGGAACGCGCAGTTCATAGAGTTCGATGGACGTTATCTTCATGGCGTATGCCTCGTGATGTTGAAGTTGCGGGGCCGCCGGGAGGAAGGGCGGCCCCGCGTTCGCCCGGACGGCCTATTGGGGGAAGCCGTCGGAGAGGCGGGCGAAAAGCGGCGAAGCCTTTTCCGCGTCGGCGAGGAGAACGGGATCGTCCAGCGTCTCGACGGCGTTTTCGGGGAGAAGGGCTTCGCGCCGCAGGATTTCCGTATACGGCACGCCCTGCGCGTCGGCCCGCTCGAACACGCGCCGCGCGGCCTCCTCGCCGAGCAGGCGGCGCAGGATCAGGTAGCCGGGGCGGCGCGGGGCGCGGAGCGCGCACCGTCCGGGCCGCGTGCCCTCGATGACCTTGGAGACGAACAGGGGGATGCCGCGCGCCAGCAGTTCGGCGGACTCGTGGAAGGCCTTGCGGATCATCGAGGCGTCGCAGCCGCTTTCGAGTTCCCCGCCGCAGGCCGCGTGGGCGATGCCCGCATGGTTGGCGCTGACCCTGAATCCCATCTGCTCGATCATGTCCGGGACCACGGGGTTGACCTTGCCCGGCATGATCGAGGAACCCGGCTGGGCGGCGGGAATGCGCACGTCCCCGAACCCGCACTGGGGGCCGGAGGTCATCAGGATGAGGTCGCGGGCGATGCGGCCCGCAGCGAGGGCCACGGCTTCGAGACGGGCATGGGCCAGCACCACGCTTTCGGCGTCCTGCACGGCGAGGAAGCCGTCTTCGCAGGCGGCGAGCCGCCTGCCGCAGAGGGCGGAGAGGTGCGCACAGGCCCGTTCCCGAAAGCCGGGAGGGCAGCCGAAGCCGGTTCCGGCGAAGGACGCGCCGAGGGCGCAGCCGTTCCAGCGGGGGAGTTCCTCCTCCAGCCGGACGCGGACGCGGCGCACCCGTCCCGCGTAGCCCTCGAAGACGCGCCCGAGGCTGACGGGCAGGGCGTCCCGCAGGGCGTCGCGGCCCATCTTGACCGCGTCCCGGAACGCCGCGCCCCTGGCGGCGAGGGCGTCCTCAAGGCCGGGCAGGACGGCGAGCACCCGTTCCAGCGCGTCGTGGACGAACAGTCCGTCCGCCGTGACCACGACGTCGCGCCCGCCCTGCGACAGGGCGACGTGCCGGTCGGGGCAGACGAAAGGCGCGCCGGAACGGCTGGCCCGTTCCGCGACGGCGGCGTTGATCAGGCCGTCGAGCAGGGGGTGGGCGTCCACGAAGGCGTCCACCGGGAACCGCCCCGCGTCGGCGAGTTCGTCGCAGGCCGCCGCGATGGCGCGGGCCCGTTCGGGATCGAGCGCGCCCGCATCCCTGTTGGCGAGGGCGCAGGCCTTCTTGATGCGCAGCAGGGACCGGATATAGCCCGGATAGTCGTCATAGGTCCGCCTGTTGACCCGCATCCGGGTGACGAGGCGGGACAGGGCCTGTTGCCGGGCCGCGGACTCTCCGCGGCTGAGTTCGTGCAGCATGGGAACGCTCCTTGCGCCGGACGGCGCGGATCAGGATATCTGGCGGTATGCGCGGATCAGCCGTTCCATGCCCGGCCTGTCCGTGAGCGTACGGACGTCGAACAGCTCGGCGGCGGCCTTGGGCGGGAACAGCCCTTCGCGGATCGCGGCTTCCCGGCAGGTCAGCCCCTCGCGTCCGGCGGCGCGGACAAGGGCCGAGCCGACGGCGTATCCCCGGACCGCGCTCGCCATCGTGGCGAGCGACATGGACTCTTCGGCGTGGCGGCGGCAGCGTTCCTCGTCGGCTTCGAGGCGGCGTACGCAGACGTCCGCGAGCAGCGGCGCGGCGTTGCGGACGAGTTCCAGCGATTCGAGCAGGGCGATGAGCTTGATCCCGCCCGAAGGCGCGATGTCCGGCTCCCCGGACTGCGCCGCCATGCCGATGGCCCAGTCGTTCGCGCCGACCTGATGCGCGATCTGGATGACCAGCTTGCACACGTGGAGGGCCTCCGGGTCGGGAAGGCCGGGGCCGAGCCGCAGTTCCCCGATGCCGCCGTCCGGCCCGGAGGCGAGGAGCAGGCAGTCGCGGGCGATCTTGCCGCAGGCCGCCGCCGCGTTGCGGACCAGCGCGGACAGGGTCATGGCGCCGTCGGAGTTCTGCATCCCGTCGAAGAAGTTGGGGTCCGGGCGTACCGGAAACCCGACGACGCCGGACAGGTTGCGGTAGATGCGCTTCATGAATCCCGGCTGCACGCCGATCCCGGTCCCCACGGCGGTGGCTCCGAGGATGCCCGTGGGCGCGTGCTTGCGGAACGCCGCGATCTGGGCGCGGGCGCGCCGGATCAGGGAGACGTAGCCGGACAGGCTCTGCCCGAGGGTCAGCGGCACCGCGTCCTGAAGGCAGGTCCGGCCGATGCGGACCACGGGGCCGAGCGCGTCCATGCGTTCCCCGACCGCCTCCTCCAGCTTCGCGAGGGCGTCCAGCAGGCCGCCGGTTTCGCGGTACAGCACGAGGGAGGCCGCCGTGGGGAACACGTCGTTGGAGGACTGGCACATGTTGACGTGGGTGTTCGGGTGGACGCGGTCCGAGCCCTTGCGTCCGGTCAGCAGCTCGTTGGCGCGGTTGCCCAGCACCTCGTTGACGTTCATGTTGATGGAGGTGCCGCAGCCCCGGAACACGTTGACCGGGAACTGGTCGAGGTGGCGTCCCGCGAGCAGCTCGTCGCAGGCCGCGACGACGGCGTCCGCCACGTCGGCGGGCAGGGCGCCGATCTCCTTGTTGGTCAGGGCGCAGGCCTTCTTGATTTCGACCATCGCGCGGACGATGTTCGGATGGTGCGCGAACGTGTCGTCGGAAACGTCGAAGTTTTCCATCGCCCGCAGGGTCTGAATGCCGTAGTACGCCTCGTCGGGAAGCTGGCGTTCCCCGAGGCCGTCCTTTTCCTTTCTCATGGTTCGCTCCGGCGTTTTCAGCAGGCTTGCGTCTGCGCGTTGCGTTTCATCGTGTACCGCTGCATGGCGTAGCCCGTGAGGCCGAACACCGCGCCGATCAGGTCCGTCAGGTAGCCGGGGATGATCAGCGTGACCGCCGCCGCGAAGAACAGCGCGCGGGAGACGAGCGGAAGCCGCGCTCCGAGGAAGTAGCCCTGCAACGCCGAACCGATGAAGACCACCCCGGCGAGCGCGGTGGCGATGGTGGTGGCGATGGTGAGGGGCGACCCCTGGAACAGCAGCGACGGCGCGTAGACGAACATGTACGGCACGATGAACGCCACGAAGCCCAGCCGGACGGCGGTGAAGGCCACGGCCATCGGGTTGGAGCGCGCGAGGAACGAGGCCGTGAACGCGGCGAGCGCGACCGGCGGGGTGATGGCGGACAGGCAGGCGAAATAGAAGATGAACAGGTTCGCCGTGAGCACGGGCACGCCGAGCCCGGTGAGCGCGGGCGCGACCACCGCCGCGCAGATGAGGTAGGCCGCCGCCGTGGGCAGGCCCATGCCGAGCACGAGCGACGCGCACATGGTCAGGAACAGGGCCACGGGCACGTTGCCCCCCGAGAACGCGATGACCGCTCCGGCGAACTTCAGGCCAGTTCCGGTCATGTTCAGGACGCCGATGATGAGCCCCGCCGTGGCGCAGGCCGAGATGAGCCCCACGGCCTGCTTCGCGCCGTCCGCGACCCCGGCGACCGCCTTGTTGACCGTGATGCGCGTGTCCCGGCGCAGGAAGGTGCACAGGACCGTGGCGTAGATCCCGAAGATCGCCGCCTTGACCACGGACGCCTTCATCACGATCATCACGTACAGCAGCACGAGGATGGGGATGAGCAGGTGCCCGCGCCGGAGGATCAGCGAGCGGACGTTGGGCAGATCCTCGGGCTTGTGCCCGACGAGGCTCAGCTTGAGCGCCTCCAGATCGATCATGTAGTAGATGGAGGTGAAGTAGAGGAGCGCCGGGATCACGGTCGCCAGCGCGATGTCCAGATAGGGCGTGCCGGTCAGCTCCGCGATGATGAACGCCGCCGCGCCGAGGATGGGCGGGGTCATCTGCCCGCCGGTGGAGGCCACGGATTCCACGGCGGCGGAGAAGCGCGGGGAATAGCCGGTCCTGATCATCATGGGGATGGTGAACGTGCCCGAAGCGACCACGTTGGCCGAGGAACTGCCGGAGATCATCCCGAACAGCGCGCTGCCGATGACCGCCACCTTGGCCGGTCCGCCGCGCGTGCCCCCGGCGAGGCCGAGCGCCAGATCGATGAAGAACTGGCCCGCTCCGGTGCTGGCGAGGAAGGAGCTGAACAGGAAGAACAGGAAGACGAAGGACGCCGCCGTGGCGAGGGGCGTGCTCAGCATGGCGTCCATGCCCACGAGGTAGGAGATCAGCCGCGAAAAGCTGTACCCCCGGTGCCCGCCGAAGCTGTAGGGCAGGATGTTCCCGTACAGGCCGTAGAGGATGAACAGCACGGCGATGAGCGGCAGCACGAAGCCGTTGGTCCGCCGGGTCATCTCCAGCACCAGCACGATGACGAGGCTCGAAAACACCAGATCGAGCGTCGTGGGCGACACGCCGATGCGGAAGACGATTTCGTTCATCGAGACGATGAAGTAGGCGCAGGCCGCCACGGACAGGACGATCAGCCCGATGTCGGCGGCTCCGGGCCGGGAGGCGTTTGACTTTGCGGAAAAAGGATATAGAAGATAGGCGAGGACCAGCCCGAAGCCGAGGTGCGTGTAATACAGTATCCACGGCTCAAGCGAGCTGTAGCCCAGAAAGTAGATGTGGAACAGGGCCATGACGAGCCCTATGCACAGGAACAGCCGGTAGCTGAAGCCGGTGAGGGTCCGGGCGCTGTAGCCCTCTTCCCCGATTTTTTCGGCTTCACGTACGACGTCGTCACTCATATTCATGTAGGGACTCCTTCTTTACATGATCCCGCGGTGCGGAGGGAGGGTATCCGCCATACACCCCACGAACCGGTTGGGGGGCGGGCCGACCCGGGGGCCCC
>CAUHBW010000121.1 GCA_959604115.1 uncultured Bilophila sp.
TCGCCTTCGGAGGCGGGCATCAGCTTGGACAGGCAGTTCAGGGTGGTGGTTTTGCCGCAGCCCGTGGGGCCGACGATAGCGAGCAGCTCGCCTTCCTTGATGTTGAAGTTGATCCCGTCGAGGACGGTCAGGTCACCAAACCGTTTTGTGAGGTTATTCACCTGAATTTTGATGCGTGATTCCTGTGTGGTGGGCACTGGTGGCTCCTTTGTCGTTTTTTCAGGGCGAACACGCTTGTGTCGTCTCCTGGGGAGGAACGCGCTTTTGCCGATTCATGGACCTCGTACGCCAGTCCATACATTGGCCGAAGCGATGCCTCCGAACCCTGTGGGAGGCGGCACGGTGGAGTAAGGGATCGCTCCCTCACAGTTTGTGCTTTCTGCTCCAATCTGCTTTGTTGTGTAGCAAGGAGAGTACCAAAAGAGTCGAAAACGGCGGCTGACGGCAGCAAGGAAGATACGCCCGCAGTTGTGAATAAAGGGAAAAATCATGTGTTAGAATGGGATAGCATTCGCAAAATCGGGAAGAAAAAAAACGGAAAAAAGTTGCCGGAGCAGCATTTCCCGGCGAAGTGGGAAAAAAGAGGATCAAAATGTCCCAAAATGGGAGGAGGGAGGGTTTTTTTTGGGACAAAAATAGCCCAAAAAATAATATGTATAATTTCAGATAGTTAAAATCTAAAATAGGTCGAAAGGTATTTGAGCGCACAAGGTTTGAGAAAAAAAGCGCGTGTAAGCCGTCGTTTCTTGGGATAAACGGCACGAGGGGAACGGAGGCCGTCGTGGCGAAGGGTGAAACGGGCGCGAAAAAAATGGGACAGATGTGCGACATTTTTTCGAGCCCCCCGGGGCCGAAAAAAAGCGCCCCCCCGATGGAGCAGGGGAGGCGCCGACAGGAACGCGGGACGGTAAGGAGACGCGGCTATTCCTTTTCCAGATTGAAATCCTTCATTTTGCGGAACAGCGTGCGCCTGTCCACGCCGAGGCTCTCCGCCGTGGGGCCGCGCTTCCACCCGTTCTTTTTCAGGGCGTTCAGCAGGTACGCCTTTTCAAAACGCGAGAGCGCTTCGGTCAGCGAGAGCGCCTCTTCCGGCGCGTCCGAGGCTGAGGCCGCCTGTCCGGCGTTTTCCCCGATGACCGTGTCGCCCAGATGCGCCGTGCCGAGGCTGAGGTACTGGTAGAGCACGTTTTGCAGTTCACGGACGTTGCCGGGCCAGTCGTAGAGCATGAACGCGTGCAACATTTCGCTGTCCATATACTCGAAACGCTTGTTGCTCGGATAGGCCTTGAGGAAATGCTCGACCAGCAGGGGAATGTCCGACTTGCGTTCCCGCAGGGGCGGCAGGTGGATCGGGATGACGTGGATGCGGTAGTAAAAATCGCGGCGCATGGCCCCTTCGTTGACCCGTTCAAGGAGATTCCGGTTGGTCGCGGCGATGATGCGCACGTTGGGTCGGTGGATCTGCGAACCGCCCACGGGCGTGAAGCCGCCGTGCTCGATGGCGCGGAGCAGTTTGACCTGCCCCATCAGGCTGATTTCGCCCAGTTCGTCGAGGAACAGCGTGCCGCCGTCGGCCTGATCGAGATAGCCCTTCTTGTCCGCCGTCGCACCGGTGAACGCGCCCTTCTTGTAGCCGAACAGTTCGCTTTCAAAGAGGCTTTCGGGGATGGCCCCGCAGTTGACCGCCACGAACGGACGCCGGTAGCGGGCGCTTCCGTCGTGGATGGCCCGGGCCACCAGTTCCTTGCCGGTCCCGGATTCGCCGTAGACGACCACGTTGTCGTCCACGGCGGCCGCGCGGGCGATGAGGTCGAAGACGACGGTGATCTGCGGCGAGTTGCCTACGATGTCCCCGGAACAGCGGGCCTTGAGGCGGTTGCGCAGTTCCTCGTTTTCCTGCCGGATGGTGTTGTCCTGCTTCTGTTTCTCCGTGACGTCGTTGATGAAGCCCTCAACGAGGAGCGGCCCCTCCGGCCCGGTGGCGTAGACCCCCGCGCCCTGTTCCCAGACCCATTTTTCCTCGCCCCACGAGGTGACGATGCGGTAGGTCAGCTCGAACGGCTCCTTGTTGCCGAGGGCCGTTTCCAGCGTCGCGAAGACGCGGTCCCGGTCGTCGGCGTGAACGAGGGAAAGCAGGCCCATGCCGTCCGGCCCGGTGAAATCCTCCGGCGTGTACCCGGTGAGTCGGGCGACGCCCTGACTGACGAAGCGGACTTTCCGATCCGGCGTATGTTCTCCCTGATAGGCGAGGCCGGGAAGATTGTTCATCAGGGTTTCGAGCTGGCGGCTTTTTTCGTGCAGCTCCATGCCGATGAGCATGTTGTGGCTTTCCAGCTTTTCCCGGAGCCGTTTGATGGTGACGTGCGTGCGCACGCGGGCCAGCACTTCGTCGGCGTGGAAGGGTTTGGTCACGTAATCGACCCCGCCGACCTCGAAGCCGTGGTGCTTCTGTCCCGGCGCTTCCATGACGGAGAGGAAGATGACGGGGATGGGCTCTGTTTCGGGATTCTCCTTGAGACGACGGCACACCTCGAACCCGTCCATTTCGGGCATGAGGATGTCCAGCAGAATCAGATCGGGCCGGTGGCTCCGGGCGAGCTCCAGCGCGCGTTTGCCGTTTTTGGCGATGATGAGGAAATAGTCCTGTTCGAGGGTCTGGACCAGAATGTCCAGATTGACGGGATCGTCATCCACGACCAGAACGACAGGCTTATTGGACTGCATCGGAAGGCTCCGTACTTGAAACGCTGCTCTTGAGC
This sequence comes from uncultured Bilophila sp., assembly GCA_959604115.1. Taxonomy (GTDB): domain Bacteria; phylum Desulfobacterota; class Desulfovibrionia; order Desulfovibrionales; family Desulfovibrionaceae; genus Bilophila. The sequence continues at coordinate 2,760 of CAUHBW010000121.1, forward strand.
AAGGACGGCCTGATCTTTTCCAGAACGGTCAGGGCCGCCTCATAATCATAATTGTCCACATGCATTTTCAGGGTGTGGAGTAAGGGATATTCGTCCGCATTGCAAATCACGAGGAGACTTGAGAGCGCGATGCGGATGCGCCCCGGCGCGGCCTGCTGGAGCGCCCCGACCAGATCATTATAATAGGCGTTGAGTTTGGCGACGTCGAGTGTGGGCTTGGAGGCCGTGGCGGACGGGCCCGAGGGCTGCTCCTCGTCGGAAATGGGGCAGAATTTCGCCGCCGCTTCAAGCACGTTGCCGAGCGCCTCCTCCAGCTCGGGCAGCAGGGCCGAAAGCGGCCTGCCCTGAAACGACGGGGCATTGCCGGGATATCCCTTGTCCAGTTGCGCCTGCGCTTCCAGCTCCAGCGTCCGGGCGGCGTCGCGAAGGTGCAGCGCGCCGAGGTTGGCCGACGCTCCCTTGAGGGCGTGCGCGCGATCCCGCAGGGATTCCCAGTCGCCGGTGCGGATGGAGTGGCGGAACAGCGCGCCGTCCTGCGCGTGGTTCCGGGCGAAACTTTGCAGGATGGCCGGGTACTGTCTGGGGGAAAGCCCGGTCTGGAGCACGGTTTCCAGCGAGAAGCAGGAGGGCAGGAACGCCCACGATTCCGCGGCGGGCTGCTGTTCCCCGGTTTCCGGCCGTTCCTCGGATACCCGGTAGCGTTGGGGGAGCAGGTTGTGGATGGTGTCGAACAGCAGGGCCTGCTTGAACGGCTTGGAGAGGTAGGCGTCCATCCCGGCGTCCAGACAGCGTTGCTTGTCGGCCTGCATGGCGTGCGCCGTGAGGGCGACGACGGGGAGAACGTAGCCCCGTTCCCGGATGATTTTGATGGTTTCGTAGCCGTCCATGCCCGGCATCTGGATGTCGAGGAACATGAGGTCGAAGGTTTCGCGTTCCAGCAGCTTGATGGCTTCGATGCCGTTGTTGGCCATGCGGACCTGCGCGTGGGTTTCCTCCAGCAGAACGGTCATGATTTCCTGATTGACCGGATTGTCTTCGGCCACGAGGAGGCGCACGGAGGACAGATCAGGGGTGACCGGCGACTGGCCGGGACGGGGAAGGCCGCCAGCCTGCGTCCGGTCGAGCAGCTTGCGGAGGGTGGAGCGGACGCAGCGCACGGTGATCGCGGGGATGACCTCCACGGGATAGGGCTTGTCCTTGAGTTCGGACAGGGCGAGTCCCTCGCGGGGGCCGCCTACGAGCATGACCGGGACGGGCGCGGCGCAGCGGAGCTGGAGTTCGTTCGCCAGCCGGAGGGCGGGAGGACAGTCTCCCTCCCCGAGAAGGCGGTCGATGATGATCAGGTCGGGCTTGAGCGGTTCCCGTCCCAGCGAGGCGAGCACGGAAAGCGGACCCACCTTGCTGGCGATGTGGCTCTGGCACTGGATGCCGAGCGCCTCCAGCGTGCGGCGCATGATTTTGACGCCGGTTTCCGAGGAGCTGATCACGATGGCCCGCAGGCCCATGAAGGTGGTGCCGCCGAGCACCTCCACCTGTTCCTGCAACGCCAGGCGGATCGAGAAGGCGAAGGTGCTGCCTTGCCCCACTTCCGACTCGACCCAGATTTCGCCGCCCATGTTTTCGACCATGTACCGGGCGATGCTCAGGCCGAGGCCCGTGCCGCCGTGCCGCCGGGTCAGGGAGGAGTCCGCCTGCTTGAACGGCTGGAACAGTTGCGGAAGCTGATCCGGTGCGATGCCCACGCCGGTGTCGTGCACGAAGAACAGGAACTGCGCCTTGTTCTGGTTTTTCGAGAGATGCAGGTTGCCGCCCCGGCGGACCTGCAGGTGGACCCGGCCGCCGGGAGGCGTGAACTTCACGGCGTTGCCCATGAGGTTGGTCAGGATTTGCTGGAGCCGTCCGGCGTCGCCGAGGAGCGCGACGGGCGTGGCCGGATCGATGTCGATCAGGCATTCCAGTTCGCGGGCCATACTGCCGCGCATGGTCATGTCGCAGACGCGCAGCAGCACCTCGTCGAGCATGAACGGCGCGGTGTCCATGTCCATCTCGCCGGCCTCGATCTTGGAGAAGTCCAGCGTGTCGTTGACGATGTCGAGCAGGGCGTAGGAGAGATCGAGGATGGTCCGCTGGTGGTTGCGCGGCAGGGGATTGTTCTTGAGGTAGGCGAGTTCGGTAAAGGAGATGATCCCGTGCAGCGGGGTGCGGATCTCGTGGCTGATGTTGGCGAGAAAGCGGCTTTTCGCCTCGGTGGCGGCGTCGGCGGCCTTCATGGCCTGCTGGAGTTCGGTGTTCAGCCGCTGGAGGTCTTCGGCCTTGGCGCTTTTTTCCAGTTCGGTGGCGAGGCGCGCGGTGCGTTCCTCGACCTTGCGGCGCAGCTGGAAGTTCCAGAAAATGATCAGGAGCAGCACGGAAAGGACGATTTCGATGCCGAGCAGGCTCGTCCAGAAGGTCCGGGGCGGCAGGTGCAGCGACGGCTGCCGCTCCAGCCAGCGGTTGTTGATGAGTTCCCGTTCCGGAGGCTGGATCTGGTTCAGGGCCTTGGCGAGGATGCTGTGCAGTTCGGGCCAGTCCGAGCGCACGCCGATGGACAGGCCGCTCTGGGAAGGGATGGTCGAGGTGGCGTGCAGCCGCAGGTGCGCGTTGTCCTGCAATCTGGGCAGGACGCTGGCCTTGTAGTCCACCAGCGCGTCGGAATGTCCGGACATGACCCGGAACAGCCCCTGCAACGGGTTGCTGACGGGGTCCAGAATGATGTCCGGATAGCGGCTTTCCAGATAGTTGTGCCAGAAGTGCCGGTAGACGACGGAAACGTGTTTGCCGGAAAGCTCTTTCAGGCTGGCGGTGTGGAGCGCCTTTTCGTGGACGACGATGACGCCGGGGAGCAGGATGTGCGGTTTGGTGAGGAGCAGGTTGGCGTCGGTGGAGAGCGTCGGTTCCACCATGGCGAACAGGTCCGTCCGCCATTGTTTGGCGTCTTCCAGCGCCGTGGTCCAGTTGGATTGCGGCTCGATGCGGAACTGCACGCCGATGATGCGGGAAAGAAGGCGCAGGTAGTCGAGGCTGATGCCGGAATAGGCGTTGATCTGCTTGGGGTCGGACGAGGGCACGAACGCCGGGGTCATGCTCACGGTGATGACGGGGTGATCCTCGATCCACGTCTGCTCTCTGGGCGTGAACAGTTGCGGCATGGCGGTCATGGGGGAGAGCATGCTGATGGACGATTCCAGCGAAGGCAGATAGCTGTCGTCCGGCGCGTCCTTGGTGACCAGCAGCACGTGCCCCGTGAACAGAATGAAGATGACGAGAATGGTCCCGAGAAAAATAAAAATGCGCATGGTGGTCTCGTGATGCGAAGCGTCTGAGGGAGCGGAACGGCGGAAGTATGTCAGAGTTGCGTTCCGAGGTCGAGGCCCCCGTCTTGCCGTTCGTCTTCCGGGCGGCTATGGTGCCGGAAGCGGTCCCTTCGGGCCGCGTTTTTCAGCCGCTCGTCAAGGATAGTGAAAATGCGCATTGAAGAAGTGAGGAAACAGCTCGAAGCGTTTGGGCTTCTGGACGGCTACCGTGAATTCGCCACCTCCAGCGCGACGGTGGAACTGGCCGCCGCCGCGGCGGGATGCGAGCCCGGACGCATCGCCAAGACGCTTTCGTTCAAGACGTCCGAAGGCCCCATCGTCGTCGTGGTCATGGGTACGGCGCGGATCGACAACCGGAAATTCAAGGATCAGTTCAAGGAAAAGGCCCGTTTCCCTCAGGGCGAGGAAGTGGAGTCGCTCATCGGGCACCCCATAGGCGGCGTTTGCCCCTTTGCGCTGAACGAGGGCGTCCGCGTGTTTCTCGACGTCAGCCTCCGGGCCTTCGATCCCGTATACCCCGCTGCCGGGGCCCCGAACAATGCGGTATGCCTGTCCCTTGCCGATCTGGAGCGCGCTACCGGGGGGACGTGGATCGACGTATGCAAGCAGGAGGCATAGCCCTTCGGAACGAAAGAAGCCAACCCGTTCGGATTGGCTTCTTTCGCTGCGGCGAGGACGGCTAGCCGGCGGTGATCGTCTTGGGGTCGATGTCGTATTTGCGGATTTTCGACCACAGGGTGCTCGTGTTCAAACCCAGCAGGCTGGCGGCTCCGTTCGGTCCCGCGATTTTTCCGTTGGACCGCAGGATGGCTCCCTTGATGTGCGTGATGATGACGTCGTCGAGCGTGGGAAAAGCGGCGTCGGATTGTGCGGAACCGAGTTTTTCCTTGATTCCTTTGGGTGTTACGGATTCCTGTTCCGCATTGAAGATATTCTTCAGCGTCACGCTGTCGTTGTACAGCAGAATGCTGTTGAAGGTGTCTATGATCATCGGCTGCAGGAACGTGCAGATGTTTATATGTTCCTGCGTGTATCTGTTTTTTCCGATGCCGACAAGCGACAGATAGATATAGATGTCTTCGGACACATGGTGCTTTATGGGAATATAGACGCTGGAGGATTCCACATTTTTGAATATGCTGTTTCGGTATTCGGCAAATACGCAATTCTCTTCGCCTGTAAAATTCTTGATGGCGTACAGATCGCCGCTGAAGAAATGCTCTTCGCGATGAAGACGTTTAAGGGTATCGTCCGGAATGGTCAATTGATCGGGAAAAGATACGCTCGTATGATTGATGTACTCGGCTATCTTGAACAGTTTGTTCTTGTCGTGAAAACAGAAATATAAAGTGGAAACGGGCATGTAACGCTTAAAAAAGGAAGCTATCTTCTGAGCGAAGCTTGAGATCGTAGAGGATTCAAAGACAGTCGAAAAGAAGATGGTGAATAATTCGTCGGTCGAGTGTTGCATGACCGTCCTCTTTGGATTTGTGTTATAGGTGGATTGCGCTGATTCAAAAAACAAACGGTTGCCGGTTGAAAGAGACTTTACGGGTTTAATAAAGAGAATGAGAGAGAATGTCTATATTAAACAAGGACATTGGCTTGTCAAAGCGTTAAATGAAACAGAGAGCTTATAAAATATTCTATATATAATATATTGTGATTGCCATTCACGAGAAGGAGTCGTTCTGAAGAACGGGCCCCCTTTTTTGTTGGCCGGTCGCACGGATTTTTGGTATCATCAGTGGAAGAAAACGGTTCCTTACCAATATACTTCGTGAAAACAGGCAGGTATACTGCTTATGGAGCCTGATGGAAGTCTTTCCGCCACGGTGTGGTGTGCCTTCTCTGGAAAAGGTCGAAAAGAGAAGAAAGGCTTTGGGCGGAGGACTGGCAAAACGGAGTCAAATGGGGAGACGTATTTTTTATATGTAATGAAACAAATAGGTGCGTATACATATTTTTGTTTTTATAATATGTTTTATCTGATGTGTATTATGTTTGAATACGCATGGAGTAAGGTATGGGAACGCAGCGGGAATGGACGGAAAGTCAGGTAAACGAAGTCTGGGAACAGGGAACGCCTGTCGAGGAACTGGATGCTGATGTGTTTCGCATGGATGCGGCCGGAGCGCTGATCCGAAGGGATGCGTACGGAAATCGGCGGAACCGTTTTGGATGGGAAATCGACGAGATCGTCAGACCGGCGGACGGAAGTACGGGAACGGCCTTGCGTCCGTTGTTTTGGAAAAACATTCTGGCGCGGGAAGAGCGGACCGTGCCGCGAAAGTTTTTCCGCTACCACAGCGCATTGGAATTGAACGTCAGCCATTTTTTCATGAACGATATCTGACCGATGTTCCGGATACGAGAACACGGTGCGGAACTCGGGATAGAGAGCTTCCCCTGTGAAGATGGCTCCGGAAGTCCTGTTGACGGACTCTTGGGACGTGGGTATAGTCATCAAAATTCGTTCAACAACTCTTGGAAATGTTTCGTCACCGGTGTGGCGCCCAGTCTTCAAAACTGGTGGACGGTCGAGAGGTCGTCGGTAGGTTCGACTCCTATACATTTCCGCCATCATTGAATAAAAAGGAAATCCGACTTCGTTGATGAAGCCGGATTTTTTCTTTGATTGAAAGTTTATCCCGCTCTTATCCCGCGAGGTTCGGTAAACTGGGGTAATGTGTGGTAACATGCTGTCAGGCGTTCGCAATGGACTTCCCCAGCTTCATTCGTTTCGCGAGTCACGAGACGAATTCATCGCGTACATGGCAGACATTTTTCCCTACCATGATAGAGGAGGACCGTTTCCCTCGGAACTCAGGTTGCAAAGGGAACGGTAAGCGATCACGCGGGGATCAGCTTTTGGACTTCAGTTCTGCTGAAGAGAGGCGGGAGCTCCTTAGGGAGCTGCCGTACCACCTTTTCAATTCTGTTCGTTTCCATTTTCGTTCCTCTCAAACGCCCATTGCAGGCGGCATTCGGTACAGTTCGGGACTTCCTCGATTTCATAGCGGCATTGTGTGTAATGGTTGTGGTGTGAGCAGTCGGGAACGCTGGCCAAAGCCAACGCCATATCGGCCAACTTCGTGAGCGTTTCCGGTGTCGCCGTGTGGTTCCAGAGTTCCGAGGCGTCCGTGTTCGGATCGTGTTCCGTGCGGGCCGCGCCCCTGAGTCGGTGGGGCCGCGGAATGGTGTGCATCACAACAGCCTCCCTTGTATTGCCGGCTGGTCGCCCATAAAAAAATTTCGGGTTTCCATCGGCTTCATAAAAAAGTTGTCGCAAAAAAGAATTGAGAATAGGGTAGCTGGAAATGAATGGAGAGAACGAAGCCTCTGCCGCCTTTTTAATGTTAACTTATTTAGGAAGTAGGAATGCCTTAATCAAAGGCTCTAGGGGCAGGACTCGTTATTTTCAACGGGAAGGAAAACAGGGTATGCAGGAGGCACGGAGGTGTCCCATGCGTACCCTGTTTTAT